>NZ_SRHQ01000055.1:0-7388 GCF_004683995.1 Methylorubrum sp. Q1
GCCCGCACCGCCAGCGCCCGTACCGGCACCCCCGCCCCCAGCACCGCCGGCGCCGCCGCCTTGTGCGAGTGCGGTCGCCGCGCCCAGCATCAGGATCGCCGCAGTCGCCGTACTGCGAAAGAACTTCGTCATGTTCCGTCCCCGTCTTCTCTCGGACACCGACCTGGCGCCGAATACGGGGACGCAACGGCAAGCGTCGGAAAACCGTTCCCGTTGGTGACTCTCCGAGTTATTCTTTGCGACAAGCACCGGAACGGGCGAGCGGATACGGTAGCGACCGGAAAAATCCGAAGTAAAATCGATCATGTGTTTGCAATGATCGAAACGGCGACGATGACATCGTGATCGACTCATCGCATGCCGCGCTGCGGTTCTCTCCACCGTAATCGGAGTGCCGCGGTGTAGCGGCAAGGATGGCATGTCGGCCCTCCCCGAGGAGGGACTGACCGAGCCGAGCGATCCGAGGCCGGGAGCGCAACGTTCCTTGGCATCTGTCACGGAATGGCCGCATACCGCGTCGGTGCTTGGCCAGCCTCGGCTAAATATTGTCCATTGATAAGGGCTCACGGCCGCTCGAGGGCTGGATCATCAGGGGAAACGCATGCTGGATACCAGCGCCGCCGCGCCGCCGCTCGACGAGGCCGCCGACCGCCGCCGACGCATCATGGCCATTGTCGGTTCCTCGTCGGGCAATCTCGTCGAGTGGTACGACTTCTACTGCTACGCCTTCTTCGCCCTCTACTTCGCCCCGGTTTTCTTCCCGGAGGGCGACGACACCGGCCAGCTTCTAAAGTCGGCCGCGGTCTTCGCGGTGGGCTTCTTCATGCGGCCGATCGGCGGCTGGCTGTTCGGGCGCATCGCCGACCGTCTCGGGCGCAAGACCTCGCTGATGATCTCGGTGCTGATGATGTGCGGCGGCTCGCTCGCCATCGCCCTGCTGCCGACCTACGCGACCGTCGGCCACCTCGCGCCGGTCCTTCTCGTGATCGCGCGCATGGTGCAGGGCCTCTCCGTCGGTGGCGAGTACGGCACCAGCGCGACCTACATGAGCGAGGTCGCGACCAAGGGGCAGCGCGGATTCTTCGCCTCGTTCCAGTACGTCACGCTGATCGGCGGCCAGTTGCTCGCCTCGCTGGTGCTCGTCGTGCTTCAGAGCTTGCTCACGGCCGAGCAACTCACGGCCTGGGGCTGGCGCATCCCCTTCGTCATCGGTGCGCTGGCGGCGGTGGTCGCCCTGTTCCTGCGCCGCTCGCTCTCCGAGACGATGAGCGCGGAGAACAAGGATTCGAAGGAAGCGGGAACCCTCTCCGGGCTGCTCAAGCACTGGCGGGCTTTCGCCGTGGTGCTGGCCTATACGGCTGGCGGGTCGCTGTCGTTCTACACGCTCACGACCTACATGCCGAAGTACCTCTTCAACACCGCCCGTATGGACAAGGTGACCGCATCGCAGGTCACGACGGTGGCGCTGTTCGCCTACATGGTGATCCAGCCCTTCTTCGGCTGGCTCTCCGACCGGATCGGCCGGAAGACGAACATGCTGCTGTTCAGCGGCCTCGGCATGGTGATGATCGTGCCGCTGATGACGGCGATCGGCACCACCACCGACCCCGTCCTGTCCTTCTGTCTCATCATGACCGGGCTGGTCGTGATCAGCTTCTACACCGGCATCAGCGGCATCGTGAAAGCGGAGCTGTTCCCGACCCAGGTGCGTGCGCTCGGTGTCGGCCTGTCCTACGCGGTGGCCAACTCACTGTTCGGTGGCACGGCGGAGGCGGTCGCGCTTTGGCTCAAGCATGTCGGCGCGGAGACCAGCTTCTTCTGGTACGTCGCCGTGATGCTGGCGATCTCGTTCATCGCTTCGCTGATGATGCCGAACCCGAAGCGCCACGGCTATCTCGACGGGGACGGCACCGTCGAGGAGGCACTGGGGCGCAAGGCGAGCCCGGTTCTGGCCTGATCGGCGCGAGCGTGTCGTTCTGGATATCGATCCAGAACGACACGCTCGCCTCGTGTTTGCGCATTGTCTTTTCCCGAACGCCGAGAGCCACCGCTCGGGACTGTGCTTGGGCTCAGCCGAGGCGCAGGATCGCCCGCGCCTCGGCCGGCGTTGCCGGCCGGGCGCCGTGCTCGGCGCAGATCCGGGCGGCCAGACGGACAAGGTCGGCATTGCCATCCGCGAGCCGCTCCTTGGAGAGGCGCACGTTGTCCTCCAGGCCCGTGCGCACGCCCTGCGCACCCCGCGACACGGCCCAGCCCATCACAGGGCTCTGGAAGCGGCCGATGCCGAAGGCGCCCCAGGTCGCGCCCGGCAGCAGGCGCCGGGTCTCCGCCAGCAGGATGTCGAGCAGGTGCGGGTCGGGCGGCAGGGCGTTGCGGATGCCCATGACGAACTGCAGATGGGGCTCGGCGCCGATCACGCCCTCGTCCACGAGGCGGCGCGCGTTGTGGATGTGAGTGAGGTCGAACACCTCGATCTCCGGGCGTACGCCCTCGTCCTGCATCCGCCGGCCGAGCGCCGTGAACGAGGCGGCCGGGTTCTCATAAACTCCGTCGCCGAAGTTGACCGAGCCGGTGGTGAGCGAGGCCATATCGGGCCGGTGGATCAGGCAGGCGCCCCGCTCCGTCGGATCGGGCCCCGCCCCGCTCGTCGAGAACTGGACGATCATGTCCGGGCAATGCCGCCGGATGCCCGCCTGCACCGCCGCGAACCGGTCGGGATCGAGTGACGGACTCTCGTCGTCCTCGCGGACATGGATGTGGGCGAGCGCCGCCCCGGCCTCGTAGGCGGCGTGCGTCGATTCGATCTGCTCGGCGGGCGTGATCGGCACGGTCGGGTTGTCGGCCTTGCGGGCGACCGAGCCGGTGATCGCGACGGTGACGACGACGGGTCTCATCGCGGCCGGTCCTTCAGCCCAGCGCCTGTTCGACCGCGCGGCCGCAGGCCTGCGTGTCGGCGCTGCCGCCGAGATCGCGCGTGCGCAAAGTCCGCTCTGAGAGAACCCGCTCGATGGCGGCAACGATCTCGGCGGCGGCCTCCCGCTCGCCGAGATGCTCCAGCATCATCGCCCCCGACCAGATCTGGCCGATCGGGTTGGCGATCCCCTGGCCGGCGATGTCGGGGGCCGAGCCGTGCACCGGTTCGAACACGGACGGATAGAGCCGATCCGGATTGATGTTGCCCGAGGGCGCGATGCCGATGGTGCCGGTGCAGGCGGGCCCGAGATCGGAGAGGATGTCGCCGAAGAGATTGGAGGCGACCACCACATCGAACCGATCCGGGTTCAGCACGAAATGCGCGGTCAGGATGTCGATGTGGTACTGGTCCCAACGGATATCGGGGTAGCCCTCAGCCACGGCCCGCACCCGCTCGTCCCAGAACGGCATGGTGATCGAGATGCCGTTCGATTTGGTCGCCGAGGTCAGGTGACGCTTGGGCCGGCTCTGCGCCAGCTCGAAGGCGAATTTCAGCACGCGATCGACGCCGTGGCGGGTGAACACCGATTCCTGGACTGCGAACTCGCGCTCGGTGCCGGCGAACATCCGCCCGCCCGCATTGGAATACTCGCCCTCGGTGTTCTCGCGGACGACCCAGAAGTCGATGTCGCCGGGCTTGCGGCCGGCCAGCGGTGACGGCACGCCCGGCATCAGGCGCACCGGGCGCAGATTGACATATTGGTCGAACTCGCGCCGGAACTGGATCAGCGAGCCCCAGAGCGAGATGTGGTCGGGCACGCGCTCGGGCATGCCGACGGCGCCGAAGAAGATCGCGTCGTGGGAGCCGATCTGCGCCTTCCAATCCTCGGGCATCATCCGCCCGTGCGCCTCGTAGTAGTCGCAGCTCGCGAAATCGAACCAGTCCTGCACGATCTCGAAGCCGTGGCGGGCGGCGGCCCGCTCCAGAACCCGAACGCCCTCCGGCATGACTTCCTTGCCGATGCCGTCGCCGGGGATCACCGCGATCCGGTAGCTGCGCTTCGTCCCGCCCATGGTCGTCGCCTCGTGCCCGCCCCCGGCGTCTCACTTGCGCCAGCGTCTCGCGGCGTCAATGGCGGGAGGCGACAAGCGGGGTCTTTGCTTGCGGGCGGGGGGCTTCAGGGGACGGACATCGGAATTGTCGAGGGCGGCGGCTCAGTTGATCGAGCCGGTCGTCTCGCCGGAGCAGGTCTCCTGAGCGCGGGCGCGCAGGACGCGCTTCAGGCGCAACGGCTGCGAGCCGTCGGCACCGTGCAGCGTGCCGACCAGCGCGTCGGATCCGGCCGTGCCGCGGAAGCTAACGAGACCGGCGCTCGTCTCGACATGAAAGGCGACATCCTTCGTGCTGTCGTCGATCACGACGGCGGTCTCGATCGGGGCCGGCAGACCCGCCCCCTCGTAGACGAGGTTGTCGCCCTTGGGCCAGCGCTTGAGTGTGATGCGCCGGCCGGCCTGCGCGCCGTCCGCCGGCATCGTGCAGAGGTCGGCGTAGACGTAGGTGCCGGAGACCCAGCTCGTGCGCGCCTCCGCCGGCGGGGGGGCGAGACCGGCTAGCGGCAAGGCGGCGACGAAGCCAGCGACCAAGCTACCGCGGAGCCCGGAGCGTGCGAGGCGGCCGGCTGACGACATGTCGATCCTTTCCGTCCGGCACCGAGTCGGCGCCCGGAACAGAAAGGCTCAGGCCCTGCCCGGTTCCGTTGCCGTCTCGGTGCAAGGTGCGCGCCAGCACGTTCCGGGCGTCACGCATGGGCGCCTTGCCAGGCCTCTAGGCCCGCCTGGTCGAGGACGGCGAAATCTTCGTCGCTCCGGGTGAGGGTTGCGCCCGCGGCATTCTCGGCGAGGTGGCCGGGATCGCCGGTGCCGGGGATCGGCAGCATCACCGGCGAGCGCTTCAAGAGCCATGCGATCGCGACCGCGCTGCCGCTCGCGCCGAGACGCCCGGCGATCGATTCCAGGGCCGAACCGGGGCCGGCCAGCGATCCCTTGTCGAGGGGCGCGCACGGGATGAAGCCGATGCCGTGCCGCTCGCAATGCGCCAGCATTGCCTCGCTGGTGCGATCGACGAGATTGTAGCGGTTCTGCACGCTCGCGACGGGGAAGAACTTCTGGGCCGTCTCAATGTCCTCGGCCGAGACCTCGGACAGGCCGACATGGCGGATCAACCCCTCCTCCCGCATCCGGGCAATCGCCTCGAACTGCACCTCGCGGGGGCAGTCCGGGCCGATCCGATGAAGCTGCCACAGGTCGATCCGCTCGAGACCGAGCCGCCGCAGGCTCATCAGCACGCATTGGCGCAGGTAATCGGGATTGCCGACGGGCTGCCAGATGTCGGGCCCGTGCCGCGTCAGGCCGCCCTTGGTCGCGATGACGAGCCCCTCTAGGGATAAAGCGTCTCGCGGATCAGATCCTCGCTGACGAAGGGGCGGTAGCTGTCGGCGGTGTCGATCAGGTCGATCCCGAGGCCGGGTACCGCTCGCAGGGTCGCCTTCGCCTTGTCCCGGTCGCGCGGATCGCCCCAGATGCCGGGACCGGTGATGCGCATGGCGCCGAACCCGAGCCGGTGAACGGTGAGATCCCCGCCGATCGCGAAGGTGCCCGATGCCTCGTCGCTCGTCGTATCCGTGTTCCTCTCGCAGCATTCCTTCTGACGGGAGAACCCGAAAGCCCGCTGCCAGGTCCGTTGCCGGCGCGAGGCGCCTCAGAACTCGCGGATCAGCCGCAGGGCCGCGACGAGCCCGGCGTCACGGTCCGTTCGGAACTCGACACCGAGGCCGGCCTGGAGGCTCGTCAGCTCCGTGAGCCGGCGGTGGATCTGGGGAATGACGAGGGCGCGGGTGCGGTCGTCCCCGGCGATGTCCTGCCTCAGGTTGACTTCGAGCCCCAGCACCGTCTCGGGATCGAAGTCGTAGAAGACGGAATGGTTGAGGAGCAGTGAGGTTGGCCCGAACTGACGCAGGCCGACCTGCCGCAATCCGGCCATGCTCAGCATGCTCCAGCGCCCGTCGAAGCGGTATCCGGAGATGTAGAGCAGCGAATTGCGGAACGTCGCGCTTCCGCGCTCGACCTGGCCGATATACTGCCAGCCGTGGATCCAGCGCCCGCCTGCCCCCGTGCCGAACGTGCCCTGAAGCGCGAACTTGACCTGCGTCAGGCGTCCGTCCTCGAACGGAAGCTCCAGCTCGAACGACTGGCCGTCGGCATAGGCGTATTCGAGTTCGGGCGCCCAATCCGTCGGACCCCGGCTCAGGGGCCGCATCGTCAGCACGTTGATCTCGCGCTCGCCCGCGCGCGCGCCGAGCGGACGGAGCAGATCGAACACCATCGGCTCGGGGATGCGCGGGCTCTCCGATGCAAGCGGCTCCGCCCGTGCCGCCCCGGGCAGGGCAAGGGCGGTCAGGACGGCCGCGATACGCCCGACCGTCGCCGCGCGCGGACCCGACGCAGGGCGGGCCGCCTGGCGGACGGGCCGATCGATGAGGCCTCGATGGGATCGGTGCGGCACCGGTCTCAGGGTCCGTGCGTCTCTTCGCGTGACGTCCGGCGGTCGCGGGACCGGACGTTGGTAGACGCTGGCGGGTGGCAGGCCAATCCGTCCGGGCAGCATGGCGGCGGACGTGAGCGGACATGAAAAAAGCGCCCGCTCGGGGGAGCGGGCGCGAAGTCGGCAGGAGGCAGAGGACGGTTGGCGGGGCCGGAACGGTCCCGCCGTCATTTGCGAGGGGATCAGCCCTCCTTCTTGCCGAGGGCCACGGCGACGAAGCGGGTCTGGCCCTTGGCGCTCTTCACCCGCATCAGCACGGCCTTGCGGCCGTTCGACTCGGCGGCGCGGATCTGTGCCTGGACGTCGGAGGGCTTCGAGACGCTGGTGCCGGCGACATCCAGGATCACGTCGCCCTGGGCGATGCCCTTGGCCGCAGCCGGGCCGTCGGGATCGACATCCATCACCGCCACGCCTTCGTCGCCGAGGCCGACGTCGTTCGCCGGCGCAAGGCTGAGGCCGAGGCGCGGCTGGCCACCGGACGAGCTGTCGCCGCGGCTCGCGACCTTGGCGTCGGTCGGCAGCGTGCCGAGTTCGACCGTCGCAACGTCGCTCTTGCCGCCCCGCAGATAGGCGAGCTTCACCTCGGTGCCCGGCTTGAGGCCGGCGATGCGGCGCGAGAGGTCGCGGGCATCGTTGACCGGGGCCCCGTTGACCGACTCGATCACGTCACCCGATTTCAGGCCGGCCTTGGCGGCGGGGGTGCCGTTCTCGGCGTGATCGACCAGCGCGCCCTTGGCCTTGTCGAGGCCGAGGCCGTCGGCGATGTCCTTGGTCACCGGCTGGACCTGCACGCCGAGATAGCCGCGCACCACCTTGCCGTCGCTGCGGAGCTGATCGACCACCGTCTGCACCGTCTCGGCGGGGATCGCGAAGG
>NZ_SRHQ01000056.1:0-6596 GCF_004683995.1 Methylorubrum sp. Q1
GCGCCGCGAAGCCCGCCGCGGCCGGCGGCCCCGGAGACCGACGAGGAACTCGTGGCCCGCTGGGACCAGACCCTGTCGGGCGCGGCCTTCGTGCCCACCGTCCTGCGGGAGGGCTGGACCCGGCTCGCGAACGGGGCACTGCGGCTGCGCAGCGGCGTGACGGGCCTGATCGAGGCGCCGGCGGCGGACGTGCCGGTCAATCCCCGCGCCTCGCTGATCATCGCCGAGGACAGCGGCGGAACCCGCCTCGGCGAGACCACCGTGCTCGTCACCGCGCCGAACCCGTCGATGCTCAAGGCCTCGGTGTCCTGCCTCGTCGATCCCGTGGTCTGGACGCGCCTCGTCGGGCGCGCCGCCTTCCTCGATGCCTCGGACGGCACCCTCACCACCGTCCAGCCCGATCACGTCGCGCTGATCGAGACCCGCTCGTGGTCGCTCGCCAACTTCCGGCTCGTCTCGGCGGCCTGGCTCTCCCTCAATCCCGGCTACTATGTCGGCATGACCCTGTTCATGGCTCTGTGCCTCGGCCTCGCCACGACGGGCCTCGTGCGCCAACTCGGTCGAAGGAATTCCTGATGCGGCCCCCCCGCACACCGCGCCGCCCCGGCTTCGCCGCCCCGGGTATCATCGGATGGGCAGTTGCCTCGGCGCTCGCCCTCGCGGCGGCCGGATCCGCCGCCGCACAGACGACGCCACAGCCGGCATCCCCGGAGACGTCGTCCCAGGCGCCCCAGCCCGCGCCCCAGCAGACGGAGGCCACCACGGTGCCGCCCGCCACGGCCCTGCCGGGCCCGCCGCGCGCCGAGACGTCGGCGCGGACCGATTCCGGGCCGCTGCTCGCCAACACCCTGGGCGACGACGCGGCGTGGCGCGCCTACCGGTCGCGATTCATTACCGAGCAGGGCCGGATCGTCGATACGGCCAACGGCCTGATCAGCCACAGCGAGGGCCAGGGCTACGGAATGCTGCTCGCGGTCGCGGCCGGCGACCGGGCCACCTTCGAGCGGATCTGGGGCTGGACCCGCGCCAACCTCATGGTGCGCTCCGACGAGCTGCTGGCATGGCGCTGGGCGCCCGACCACCGCCCGGCGGTGGCCGACATGAACAACGCCACCGACGGCGACATCCTGGTCGCCTGGGCGCTCACCGAGGCGGCGGAGGCCTGGGGCGAGCCGTCCTACCGCACCGCCGCGCGCCGCATCGCCGTCGAGTTCGGCCGCAAGACCATCCTGTTCAGAGACCCGCACGGGCCGGTCCTGCTGCCGGCCGTCTCCGGCTTCTCGGCCCGCGAGCGCTCCGACGGACCGCTCATCAACCTGTCCTACTGGGTCTTCCCCGCCTTCCAGCGGCTGCCGATCGTCGCCCCCGAATACGATTGGGCCTCGCTGATCCGCAGCGGCGTCGATTTCCTGCGCCAGTCCCGCTTCGGGCCGAGCAGCCTGCCGACCGAGTGGATCTCGGCCAAGGACAGCTTACGCCCCGCCGACGGCTTCCCGCCGCTGTTCTCCTACAACGCGATCCGGGTGCCGCTCTATCTCGCCTGGGCCGGCGTCGGACGGCCGGAGGATTACGCGCCGTTCAAGACGCTCTGGGGCGGGATCGAGCGCGAGCGCCTGCCGATCGTCGACACCCGCGACGGGCAACCGGTCGAGTGGCTGAGCGAGCCGGGCTATATGGCGATCTCCGCGATCACCGCCTGCGCCGCGGACGGAACACCGTTTCCGGAAGCCTTAAGGACGGTGCAGGACAATCAGAACTACTATCCCGCCACCCTCCAACTCCTCTCGCTGATCGCCGCCCGGATGCGGTATCCGTCATGCGTGAAATCCTGACGCGCCCGCGGCGGCCTGCGCCGAAAGGCCCGCCGGCCCGGCGGAAGAGAATGCGCCGGGGTCAGACGTCCGGGCCGTTCGCGACGGCCGCGCAATCGGGCGCACTCCTCGGCGCGCTCCTGCTCGCCAGTGCGGCGCCCGCGATAGCTCAGGGCGGCGCGGCACCGGAATCGTCCACGCGCCTCATCTACGGCGACGGCGCCCGCGCGCCCGCGATCGTGGTCGATCCCGAGACCGGGGTCACGCCCGGCATGGTCGATGAGAGCGCGCTTCGATACTACGCCTCGCAGAAGCAGACCGCCCGGATGAAGGCCGAGATTGCGCGGCTGAAGCGGCTCTATCCCGGCTGGACCGAGCCGGGTGATCTCGACACCCTGCAGCCGAGCCCGCCCGAAGAAGCACCGCTGTGGGATCTGTTCACCGCCGGACGCTTCCAGGATCTGCGCGCGGCCATCGCCGCGCGCCGCTCGCTCGAGCCGAACTGGCAGCCGTCGGAGGAACTGGCGCGCAAACTGCGCCGGGCGGAGTTCCGCAACAGCATCAAGACCACCGCGGAGAAGAACGGGACGGGCAAGAACGAACTCGGCAAGAACGCCGACGAGGTGGTCGCCCTCTACCGCGCCGATCCCAGCGCCCTCGACACGGCGGACCTCGAATGTCTCTGGATCATCGCCGACGCGCTCGCCACGACGGGGGCGGGCGAGGACGCCTTCGATCTCTACAAGTCGGTCCTCGACGGCCCGGCCGATGCGGGCGCGCGGCTCGCCACGATCCAGAAGGCGATGAGCCATCTCAAGATGGATCAGGCCGAGCGGCTCATCGCCATGGGGCGCACGATCCAAGGAGCGAGCCAAGGACCAAGCCAAGGGGCGAGCCAAGGATCCAATCAGGAGGGCGTGTCGGAATTCGACGCGATCCGCCTCGACATCACCCGCGCCCGCATCGCCGCCTTCCTGCACGACGAGCCGGCCCAGACGCCGACCCTGGCCGACCTCACCGCCTTCCAGACCTATGCCCGCAAGAGCGGCGACCCGAGCCAGACCGGCCTGCTGGGCTGGTACGCCTACAAGCGGCGCCAGTTCCGCGAGGCGCTGGAGTGGTTCAAGCTCGCCATCGGCCGCGGCGGCGACGCCATGGTCGCCCACGGCCTCGCCCATACCCTGCGCGAGCTGAACATGCTGCGCGAGGCGGAAGAGGTCGCCTATGCCTGGCGCGACCGCTTCGTCGGCAACGAGCTGCTGTTCATCGACGTGCTCGAACGCAAGCTGACGCTGGCCAACCCGCCCTTCATCGAGCCCGCGCGGATCGAGCGCTACGCCAAGGTCGTGATCGCCTCCGCTTCCGGCGAGGGGGCGCAGGGCTTGGCGTGGTACGCCTATAATTCCTGCCAGTTCGACACGGCGCTCGAATGGTTCCAGCGCGCCGTCGCCTGGATGCCGAGCGAGACCACGGTGTTCGGCTACGCCCTGACGCTGCAACGGCTGAAGCGCCAGCGCCCCTATCTCGAAACCGTGAACCGCTATGACGGCCTGTTTCCGAAGGTCGTCGACATGCTGTTCCGTGAGGATCCCGGCGGGCCACCGCTGCCCTGCGCCGCGCCGCAGCCGCCTCGGCCGCCCGCGCGGGCGGAGGCGCGGCCCGAGCCGAAACCCGACGCCCCCTCCTACGGCCGCGTACCCCGGCCGGATGCGGCCATGATCGGCGCCCAGACCGGTGCGGTGCCGGCGGCGGTCCAGCGCAACGAGTTCCCGCTGAGCGTGCCTCTCGACAATCCCCTGCGCTACCCGCCGGCCGCGCTGCAGCGGGTGCTCACCGAACCGGTCGCGCCCGGCAGCGACGCCCGCGAGCCCGTGACCGCGCGCGCGCCCCTGGTGGCGCGCCGCGTCAACGGGGCCGGGGCGATGCCCTATGAGCGCTACGGCTTTGCCCTGCTGCCGGGCTATAACGGCCTCGACAAGCCGGAGGGTCTCTCCCCTCCCCCACCGGGCACGCTCTGGCAGGACCAGCAGGCGGAACGGGGCCGGGCCGCCGCCACGCCGGAGAGCGACCGCTTCTCCGTGCCCTCCCGCGTCTCGTCGGGCAACGGGCCGAACGGGAAGGGTTTTCCGTGAGATCGCGTCTCTTCGGCCTCCTCGCGGCGGTCCCGGCCCTGCTCCTCGCCGGCCCGGCTCTGGCGCAGTCCGCGCCGGTCCTGCGCCTGCCCGGCGCCGGTCCGGTCGCGGGCGTCGTCGACACGCGGGTGCGCGACGGGTTCGACCAGCGCATCCGCTTCGAGGGTGGCGACGGCCGCAACCATGCCGAGGTCGCCCTGCGCAACGAGACCGGCGACCTCCTGCTCGCTTTCCCACCGCGGCTGGCCAAGCCGAGCCAGTTCGGCATCGACGGCGAGATCGCGGTCCGCTTTCCGGGGCAGGTCCTGCGCGTGGTCGCGCCGCGGCGCAACGGTTACGGCCCGGTCGGCCTCGCGCTCGGGACCGACTGCCTCTACGCGTGGCAATGGTTCGAGCGGGCGAGCGCGGCCCAGCGCGCCGCGAGCCGCGGCGGCCTGTTCGATACGTCGGTCTCCCCAACTGCGGGCCGGCGCGCCCTCTCCCTCCGGATCCGGCTATGCCGCACGGCGCAGGCGAGTCTTGACGATCTCGTCGCCGCCGTCGAGCGGATGACCATCTCTCTGCCCGGCGAGCCCGGAGCCCGGCCACGCTCCTCCGCCGTCCGGCGCGAAAGGCCCGCCTCCGTGAAACGGCAGGCCGCACGTCCCAAGCCCAGCGAGCCACCCGCCGAGGCCGCACCGAAGCCGGCACCGGCCGCGCCGCCGCAGGCCGCGCCACTCCGTCCGCCGACGCCAACGGCGCCGGACAGCGGTGGCCGCCGCTACCTCGCCCCCACGACGCCGCAGGGCGCCGCCCCGACGTCCGAACCGCCGGTCACGAGTCCGGCACCGGGGGGGGCGCAGCGCTACATCACCGATGTGCCGAAACCGCCAGAGGGCGCGGGAGGCGGCCTGATGCCGAGCCCGGCTCCGGGCCGCTCGACCGGCGAGAGCCTGTCGCGCGATCTCCCCGCCGAAGCGTATCGGCCCGCCCCGAACCGCGACGGGCCGTGACGGGCTGACCGAGACGATGGACGCGGGCCGCGCGAGAGACCATCGCCGCCCATGACCGCCGAACCCCGCCGCACGGCAAGGGTCCCTTGCCCGCGCGCACTCAACCGATGGCAAGACCGCCCAGCGTCGTCAGCACGACGACGCACCACGGCGGCGCCTTCCAGGCGGTCAGCAGCACGAAGGCAAGGGCCGCAAGGGCGAAATCGCGGGGTGAGCCGACCGCGCCGGTCCAGACGGGATCGTAGAGGGCCGCGCCCAGGATGCCGACCACTGCCGCATTGGTGCCGCGCATGGCCGCCCGCGCCGCCGGCCGCACACGGACGGCATCCCAGAAGGGCAGCATCCCGTAGACGAGCAGGAGGCCCGGCAGGAAGATCGCCACGAGAGCGATGCCGGCCCCGAGAACGCCGTTCGGCGCCGGCTGCGCCACCGCGCCGAGATAGGCGGCGACCGTGAAGAGCGGCCCCGGCACGGCCTGGGCCGCGCCGTATCCCGCGAGGAAGGCGTCCGGCGACACCCAGCCCGGATCGACCAATGCGGACCGCAGAAGCGGCAGGACGACATGGCCGCCACCGAAGACGAAGGCGCCGGACCGATAGAACGCGTCCGACAACGCCAGGGCATGGGAACCGAGGGCGCCTGCGAGGAGCTGCAGGCCGATCAGCAGGATCAGGAAGGCGGCCAGCGCCACGCCGCCGGCCCGGCGCGAGATCGGGACGGCGCGAGAGCCGGTGCCCGGGCCGTCATCCGACCGGCACAAGACGAGCCCCGCAACCGCACCGAGGGCAATCGCCAGGATCTGGCTGAACGCCATGGGGGCGAACACCGTCAGCAGGAGCGCTCCGACGGCGATCGATGCGCGCCGACGATCCGGTGCGAGCGAACCGGCCATACCCCAGACCGCCTGGGCGACCACCGCCACCGCGACGAGCTTGAGCCCATGGATCAGACCCTGCGCGGAGGGACCGGTGAGCGCATGCGCGCCATAGGCGAAGGCGAGGAGCAGCAGGGCCGAGGGAAGCGTGAAAGCCGTCCAGGCCGCGATTCCACCGAGCAGGCTGCGGGTCCGCAGAAGGCCGAGTGCGAACCCGACCTGACTCGAGGCGGGGCCCGGCAGGAACTGGCATAGGGCGACGAGGTCGGCATAGCCGGCCTCATCGATCCAGCGGCGGCGCGTCACCAACGTCTGCCGAAAATATCCGAGATGGGCGATCGGTCCGCCGAAGGCGGTGAAGCCGAGCCTGAGGAAGACGAGAAACACCTCCCCAGGGCTTCCCGATTGAGCGGCATGCCCGGTAGCCGCTACCGCCGGAGCCGATGGGGCCTTGCTCACCGTGACGTCCTCACCGAGGCTTTTTCCGCGTCTCACCGACCCGCGCATGGCGGAGGGATAACGATCGAAGCATAGGCCGGCCAAGTCGCCGAACCGCTCATCGAGGGCGTTTGCCATCGTGATCGCAGGCCGATGGCATAGGAGCACGAGTGTACGGACATCGTGAAGAGCGAAGGCGGCAAGCACCCTGAAGCGCCCTCCCCTTCCCGTCGGGCCTGGCGGGGACGGCGGCGCGGAGAGTGCGGTGTCGGGTGTCGTGAACGACGGAAGGCCCGCGGGCGTTTGGGCCAGCGGGCTTGGGGTCGGATGGGTTGTGTCGGTGATGCGT
>NZ_SRHQ01000057.1:0-6540 GCF_004683995.1 Methylorubrum sp. Q1
GTTAAAGGCAAGGGCGGCATCAAAGCCTGCCAAGGCGACAAGTACTTCTGCAACGACGGATCGATCAGCGCCTCGAAGCAGGTTTGCCGCCGATGATGCGTTTCTTGCTGGCGGCGGCAATGCTCGCCGCCTCGCCTGCGATGGCCGAGACCACTACCGGACGTGCCTCCGTGATTGATGGCGACACTCTCGAGATCCGGGGGCAACGCTTTCGGTTGCAGGGCGTCGATACGCCCGAAAGCGCCCAGGTCTGCGGCGACGCGGCTGGCAAGGACTACACCTGCGGTCGGAAGGCGGCGCTCGCCCTCTCCAACAAGATCGGCCAGGGTAACGTCGCCTGCAAGGCGATCGAAAAGGACCGGTATGGCCGCACCGTCGCGGTCTGCCGCCTCGGCGCTCTCGACCTCAAGGGCTGGCTGGTCGAGGAGGGTCTCGGCATGGCCTACCGTCGCTACTCGACCGCCTATGTCGCGCAGGAGGATGCAGCGAAAAGGGCGAAGCGCGGGATCTGGGCGGGCCAGTTCACCCCGCCATGGGATTGGCGGAAGGGCGAGCGGGTGCCGGACATGGGTATGGCCGTACCCGGCGGGCCCGACGGTCCGATCCCCGCGCCGAAAGCGCCACCAACGGCCGCTACCGGCACCTGCGCCATCAAGGGCAACATCTCGCGCAAAGGCGATCGGATCTACCACCTGCCGGGCACGCGCGATTATGAGCGCACTCAGATCAATGAGGCTTTAGGCGAGCGCATTTTCTGCTCAGAGGAAGAGGCAAAGGCGGCAGGCTGGCGGGCGCCGCGCGGGCGAACAGTGTTGGAGGCAACGGCGGACCGCGGCCTGAGCGGCCCCATCAGCGTGATGACGCGCTCGGTCTCAGGCTCGCGATCTACGGCTTGCTCGTTTGTGTGCTGATCTACGGCTGCTGGCAGGCCGTGGCTTGGTTCGTGGCCTCCTTCCCGCCAGACTTCCGGTAACGGCAGCCTGCTCAGCCTCGTCCACGGTCTCGGCCCGCACGAGGCGACCGTGCGGGAGATCTACGAGGCTGTCGGGCGTGAGGCCATGGCGACAGGCGCCAGCGACGACACCCGCATGGCCGAGGTGCGGAAGCGGATGCTCGCAGCGGTGCGCGGGAACTGAAACGAAAAAGCCCGACTTCGGTCGGGCCAAGCGAAGAATTACGTGCGGTGCATCAAGGCGCCGCTATGCAGTACAAGATTGTCTCACCGTCGCTAATTGTGTAGTTCTCTAAGAAGAGCCGATAGCTTGGGTCGATAGTCCTAATATAGTCGGGTATCTCGATATAATCCTGCGGACGGTGATAAACTGAAATAGCAAGCTTCGGACGAAACTTACGGATCGCTGCCTCCGCGCCGCGAAGGGCTTCCATCTCATGGCCCTCAATGTCCATCTTGATGAAATCGACGCGCTCGACCGTGCCCTCAGAGACAAGGCTGTCGAGAGATCGCATGGGCACAGAACTTAGGTCGGCGAAGCCCGGATCTACCCGCTCTGAGACTAGCGATCCAGGCTGGTCGGTTTTACCCAGACCACTTGGGAATAGAACGATATTTGTGATCTCGTTGCGGGCTATGTTGGCCTCAATAATGCGATGATGCCTCTCCAGCGGATCAAAAGAGAACACCCGACCATCATGCCCAACGGTTTCGGCGAAATCGATGGCAGTGTCCCCAAAGCAAGCGCCGGCATCGACGACGTAATCTCCAGCTTCCGGTCTTACCGAAATTTCACTGCGCTCATAATAATACTGACGCATCTTGAATGTGAAGAATATATTGGCCCGCAGGCACTCAATACTCAGTTCCCGCCCGCTGCTGGGAATGGAAAAGCGTTCAATTTCGTACCCGCACGCCCCCGCTGTAAACTCTGACGGATCGGCCGGCATCGCATCAGAAGATGCTCTAGCGCTCCAATAAGACGCGGTGTTGCTAGGAAGTCTGACGTAAGTATGACCGAGAGACTTGAATAATATAAGGCTGATAAACAGTTCCTTTGATCCCGCGTCTTCTAAGGCGTTATAGGTCCTTGCGAGACCATCCCAATTTGAAGTCACGAATGCCAGGAACTTTGAGCGTATTTCATCAAAATCATTCTGGGATGCGATTGCTCCAATCGGAGGATAATTTCGGTCGACATTATTTTTGGCGCGCCTCTTTAACGCCTCGATTAAGCCCCGGCAAACGAGATCTCTAAATACGCCAACCTCATCGGAATTTTCAACAAGACCCGCCAATTTCAGCTCCGCCGGCAAAAAAATTTCATATAAGAATATCTGAGAAACAGCCGCAGGCAATGCGGCGCTTGCAGCAACGCTTGATTATTTCGCGCGGTTACGGCCTGTCGTTCGTCGTGCTCTGCCATTGACCGCCTGCTACCTCCAATGCCAATTACCCGCCCCATATCTCTTGGCCTCTCAGTCGGCGGATCGGCATATGCGCCCCAAGCGCGTCCTCATTGCGGACTTTGATTTTTTCACGGCGGTCGGTGGGGGGCAGACATTCTACCGGAGAGTGATCGAGCGCAACCCAAGCATGGTGTTCTATTATCCATCGAAAGGGCCGGATTTTGACAGGAAAAGAAAGCGGGAACTTCCGTGGAATGCGGAGCCTTTTCTTTTCAATACTCCCGATCTGACTGACACCTACAGAAAACTTTTTGACGAGGACGGCAATTGGGTCCGCCGAGAGTTCGGAGCCCAGTGGGCCGGCGTCGCTGCGGCACTGCGAGGGCAGCACTTCGACGTTCTCGACATCCCCGCGTTCTACCCGATCGGCTTTGCCGCCCGCCCCGTGCTCTCGGCCTTCGACGTGCAGGTGGATCGCGTCGTCCTGTCGATGCTCGGCTGGCAGAGCACGACCTGCCGGAGTTCTTACGACGATCTCAGCGAGGTTGCCGACGCTTACGAGCGCGAGGAAATCGCCGGGGCCGAGATCGCCGACATTCGCTACGTGATTTCCAATTTGGAGCAGGAGACCAGCCCAAGCACTGGTCTGCCGGTCGAAGTCCTCGACATGCAGGACACGATCGAGAGCATCCCGGCGCCGGCAGCCGTGCCGCCTGGAAGTGGCCCGCCGGCGCTCTGGTACGTTGGTCGCTTGGACGGTGCTAAGGGGCCCGACCTGTTCATCGAGATCGTCTCGAAGCTGCCGAAGCACCTGTACTCAGGCTGCTTTCTGGCCGGCCCGGACAACGACTGGAACCCGACCGCTAGGTGGTCCGACAAGGTCATTGACCTAGCGAAGGAGCGCGGTGTCGAAGCCTCCTATGTCGGCCGCATCAGCGACGAGGAGCTGCGCGACCGAGTCTATGGCGGACGTACGGTCATTGTAGTGCCGTCGAGAACTGACGCGTTCAACTATGTCGCCCTTGAGGCGCTACGCCACGGTTGCCCCATCCTCTTGTCCATCAAGGCTGGAGCGAACGGCTTTCTGAAGGACAACTTCCCGCAGATTGCCCCTCCGTCGATGGATCCGGACGACCTCGATGCCGCGGCCCGATCGCTCACCGATCTGCTTCAGAACTTCGAAGAGCGCGCTAGGCACCTGCGCGCCGAACTCCGCGCGAACGCCTTCAGAGAGCCGCGCACGGACTTCATGGGGCGCATCTACGGGGCGCGCACCGAGCGCTTGAGCGCTCGAGTGAAGGAGGCCGATCGTCTCGCCGGCGATATGCGGTTGCGGATGAAGAAGGTGGTGCCGAGGCAATTCGCTCCGGTTCTCACGGACCACCAGATCGAAATGCTGGCCAACTACGGCGTCTACCCCTACGTGGCGACCGACACGACCATTCCGAAGGTGTCCATCGTCCTGCCAGTCTATAACGGCGTCAACTTCTTCGAGGACGCCATACAGAGTGCCCTCGCGCAGGACTATCCGAACTTCGAGGTGATCGTCGTTGACGACGGCTCGACGGATGACACGCCCTCGCTTGTGGCGAAGTACGCATCCGATCCGCGCGTCGTATCGATCCGCAAGGCCAACGGCGGGGTTGCTTCGGCCCTCAACGCCGGCATCAACGCCATGTCCGGCCACTTCTTCTGCTGGCTTAGCCACGACGACCGCTTTCACCCGCACAAGCTTTCCCGTCAGGTGGAGCGCTTCCTTGAACTGGACACGCTCGAGCAGCGGACCGTCCTGATCTCCGACTACGATCTGATTGACGCCTCGGGGGCCTTGATCACGACCGTGTCGCATGAGCAGCGCATGGCCGGGAAGCCGTCCACAAATGCGCTGATGCGTGGGCTGATCCACGGCTGCAGCGTCCTCATTCCGCGGGACTTTTTCCGGGAAGTCGGGAAGTTCAACGAGGCGCTGCCCTACACGCAGGACTACGACCTGTGGGGCCGCTCCCTCGGAAAGTACAAATTCGTCCATATGGCGGAAGCGCTGATCCAATCGCGCTGGCACGACGCGCAAGGCTCCAAGCGAGCCGACTTCACACAGGAGGCCGACGCGCTCTGGCTGAGGCTTCTTGATCGCGTGTCAACCTCGGACATGATCGCGATGGATGGAAGCGAATATGGCTTCTACGCCGCTCAGGCCGGCTTCCTCAGAGAGGCTGGGGCGCACGGCGCCGCGGCGGAAGCCGTCAAGCGGGCCGAGCAAGCCCTTGATCGGGTGAAGGTGTCGGTCATCATCCCGTTCTACCGCGGGATACATCAACTAAAAGGCGCCATCTATTCGGCGCTGTCCCAAACTCACCGGAACATCGAAGTCATCGTCGTCTACGACGAGCCCGACCAAGACATGTCCGAGATCCGCCTCATGCCTGAGATGGGCTACAGGGTATTTCTTTATTGTCAGAACCGGCGCGGGGCTGGAGAGGCGCGCAATTACGGGATCAACAAGGCCACGGGCGATTATATTTCCTTCCTCGATGCCGACGATCTGTTCCTTCCATACAAAGTCCGGCACCAGCTTGCGGCAATGCAATCAAAACGGGCTCGCATCTCGCACACGTCGTATCTTGGCTTGTGCGTTGATGGCACTTTGGCGTCGATGGTGTTCGATTCTGGAACCTGCACCGGCAACGTGTTTCCGGGCATCATCGCCAACTGCCCGATCGCGATGCCTACCGTCATGGCGCAGACATCATTCATCCGGCCGAACTTCATGTTCCCGGAAAACGCCCACGGCTGCGAAGACTTCCTGCTATGGATTAGGATTACCAAAGCGACCGAACTTCTCGGCATTGCTATGCCGCTGAGCGTAGTTCACATAACGGGCGGCACTATCGCTCACGATCCAGCCAAGCAGAAGACTTCTCTTGAGAAAGTCATAGCGACGCTCGAAGCTGATCCAGAGATTTATGTGCATGTTGAGCAAATCAACCATCTGAAGGGACTTGTTCAGATGTACGAAGCAAGGGCAGCAGCCGCATAATGGCCACGGGCACTTGCCCCGAAGCCTATCCCGTCTGAGCGACTAGGGAGCGGCACAAGGGCAGCACGTCCCGTGACCGCTTTCACGGGGCTGCATATCGGGAACGCCCTGAGCGTTCCCACCTCGATTCCGTCTAGATTTTCGGGCATGGGCCGGAGATATCGTTCTCAGCGACGGATGCCATGGCCGCACAAATTGAACCGCCCGCGCGTCAATTGCAACCGCCGAGCCGCCTCGACGTCTATCTCCGCGTCCTCAGCGCTTTGATGCTGCGCGATATGCGCAGTCGCTTCGGCGGAACCTACTGGGGCTACTTGGTGCAGGTGCTCTGGCCGTGTGTGCACCTCGGGATCATCGTAGGAGCAATGACATATCGCGGCCTGAAGCCGCCCATGACAGACAGCGCCATGCTGTTCGTTGCTACAGGTGCGTTGCCCGCACTCGGATTTCAGTACATTTCGCGTGAGGTCATGAAAGGATATTTGATTCACAAGCCTTTGACCTATTTTCCTCAAGTCAAAGGTTTCGATACTGTAGTCGCCCGCTGCTTGGTTGAAACTGTCAGCAGCTTCATGGGCGTTATTTTGATCTTAATCGTACTTTATTGTTTTGGCGCTGACCCCGTGCCAACCGATATGTTTTGCGCAATGACTGGGTACTTGGCCGCCATTTTCCTTGGAATAGGGATCGGAACAATCAACGTAGGGATATGTTCTGTTTTTCCTGGGTGGGCATTGGGTTATATCCTAGTCACATTGTTGCTATACCTTACAAGTGGCGTTTACTTTCTGGCATGTTATATGCCGGATGAAATATATAGTTGGATGAAATGGAACCCGGTTACCCAAATAATAGAATGGGTAAGATTAGGTTACGATCCGTCCCTGCCTGTTCAAATTGATTACGTCTATATTTTTGGGTGGATCTTTGGTAGTTTGGTCATCGGACTTCTCATGGAGCGCTACGTAGTTCGATCGCAGCAGTAATGCCTCGAACTCGTCGGTCTCGCACATGCCTTGCGCCCGACGAATTGACTTGAACGCAATAGGCCCTACAGCGAGCCGAGACACAGGCGGCGTTAAAAGCCTGCAAGGCCGAGGGGGTGGACGATGGCGGTTCTGGTCACGGGCGGCGCGGGCTAC
>NZ_SRHQ01000058.1:0-6357 GCF_004683995.1 Methylorubrum sp. Q1
ACACGACGACCTCGACGCCATCGTCGCCCAGGCGCTCGCCTGGGAGGATACCCTGGCGAAGCGGAATTTGACGTGATGGGTGCCGGCCAGCCCTATCTATCGATCGCGGCTGGCTGCCCCCATGCGGTTTGAGGCATATCAGGCCTTTTTAGGCGATCGGGCAATAAATCGCCTCGTGAAAACGGGCTCCACTCAGAGGACGCTTGAAAGTGATAGTCACAATAATGTCTGAGGCGGAGACCTATGACCGCTGCAAGAGCATGCTGTTGTCTACACAGCCGCACTACATTTCGCGGATTGGCGGAACGGACACACACGCAACGCTGTGCAACTGGAACAATCATACGCACGGCGAGGGTACCGAATACAGCATCAAATACGTCAGGGAATTCAACGGATTTTATTCGTTCAACAGTGATCCCTATCTGGATTATTTTAAGTACGTTGATGTCCTCGCGGAGTGCTATCAGAAATCAGATGAGATGTTTGTAGGGGAGCAAAACCTTCTTACCCTGTATTTTCCTAACCGAATGGCGAAGGAGTATCTGTCAAAGAACGAGCAGACCATTCAAGCCTACAGATACTTCTTTGATGACCTGTTTCGCGGTCGCGACCAAGTCGTCTTCCATCCATACGATTTTGTCGAAAGGATAATTTCTAACGAACACACTCTGTTCCGACTGTTTGCAGAGGTGCTGCCTGGCAAGAAGGTTCTTGTTGTCTCTCCCTTCGGTGAGAGTCTTCAGAGCCAGTGGAGCAAGCGTCGCAAATTTTTCAAGGGCTTCGAGTATCCTGAATTTGACCTCCTAACTTATGAAACGCCTGTCACTTACTCTGGCTTACCGCGGGAGATGTATCCCGATGAAAGCTGGAATGTGACGGCGGCACGTATGGCCGAAGAGATCAGCGCCCTAGACTTCGACATCGCGCTCCTAGCCTGCGGGTCCTATGCCATGCCTCTTGGAATTCACATCCGAGACAGCTGTAAAAAGGACGCGATATATGTCGGTGGATGCTTGCAGCTCTTCTTCGGCGTAATGGGTCGCAGGTGGGCTAATCTTCCGTACTTCACCGATCAAATTAATGTTGAGAATTTTATTTTGCCTAGTGAGGGTGAAAAGTTCAAAAAGCATGCCAATGTCACCGAGGGTACGATTACGGAGGCATTTGGAGCCTACTTTTGATACAGTGAGGGCCACGCATTTGCTCCTATACAAGAGCTTAATTGTTGCTTCTTGTCTCACTGCAACAATTTGGAGCCTAGTTGTGAGCTTTCAGGAGGTTGTCCATCCGGCCTGAACCGAGGACGCTGGAGTTGCGAGGCTTCAGCGATCTCGGAGCGACCGGATGAACATCCACCAGAATGCGCGTTTGACGCCCTCGGGTCGAGAGCGCCTAGTTGCATGTTTCAATGGCCTGCCCCCTGAAAAGTGGTCCTCCCTGAGGTATGGCTTTGAGCCATGTGGAGGACGTTTTCATGGGACGGAAGAAGCATACGGCGGAAGAGATCGTCGCAAAGCTGCGTCAGGTCGATGTCTTGGTCTCTCAAGGCCGGAAGGTGGCTGAAGCAATCCGAGCCATTGAGGTAACTGAGGTCACGTATTACCGCTGGCGATCCGAGTACGGCGGCTTGAAGGGTGATCAGGTTAAGCGGCTGAAGGTTCTGGAGATGGAGAATCTGCGTCTGCGTCGGGCGATCTCCGATCTGACGTTGGAGAAGCTCATCCTGAAGGAGGCGGCTTCGGGAAGCTTCTGAGCCCGGCTCGCCGCCGGGCTTGTGTCGATCACGTCGTGGCTGAGCACGGTGTATCGGAACGCTTCGCCTGCCGTGTTCTGGGCCAGCATCGTTCGACACAGCGCAAATGCGCTGTCTTGGTCGAGGACGAAGCCGCCCTGACGGCTGCGATCATCGCGTTGGCCCTCCAGTACGGCGGTTACGGCTACCGTCGGATCACGGCGTTGCTCCGGCGCGATGGCTGGACGGTCAACGTGAAGCGGGTTGAACGGATCTGGCGGCGGGAGGGTCTCAAGGTCCCAGCGCGACAGCCGAAGCGAGCCCGCCTCTGGCTCAACGACGGCTCGTGCGTGCGCCGACGGCCGGAGCGACCCGACCACGTCTGGTCTTACGACTTCGTCGAACATCGCACGCATAACGGCCGCAAGTACCGGATGCTGAACGTGATCGATGAGTTCACTCGTGAGTGCATGGCCATCCGTGTATCACGCAAGCTGAAGGCGCACGACGTGATCGACGTCCTCTCGGATTTGTTCAGCCTGCGCGGCGTGCCGGGGCATATTCGGTCAGACAATGGCCCAGAGTTCATCGCGAAAGCTGTCCAGGACTGGATCGCAGCGGTTGGCTCGCAGACCGCCTACATCGAGCCGGGCAGTCCATGGGAAAACGGGTATTGCGAGAGCTTCAACGCGAAGCTGCGGGATGAACGCCTCAACGGCGAGGTGTTCCACACCCTCAAGGAGGCCAGCGTCGTGATCGAGCAGTGGCGGACACACTACAACAGCATCCGCCCGCACTCGTCGTTGGGCTACCAGCCGCCCGCACCAGAGGTCGTCATCTGGCCGGCAGGGCCGAGCGGCTCAGCGCCGTCCGCTCGCCCCGCCATCGTCACACGACCGACGATGCACTAACTTCAAGCCTGGGCCACCGAATGGGGGCAGGCCAGCGAGTTCGTCAGCTGCGACCGACAGGAGGGATTCCTTACCAAGCGGCTTAAGGGCGAACGCTTGCCGGAAATCTGACAAGTCGAAACCACCGAACCGAGCCGCAGCGGCCTCCAACAACTGAAGCCGCGCCTCCTGCCATGCGTGGAGGTGCGAGACGCAGAATTTGTGAATAACGAGTTCAGCCTTTTGGAGAAGTGTTCGCTCCGCAGTTTCAGCTCCCATTTATGCGCACCTTAGATGAACAGCCTCAGCTTGTGTCGTGTACGGTTCAATGACGAACAGGTATTCGTTGAATAGGGAGCGAGATCCGGGCGACGTCCGCTGCGAGCTATGCCGCCCAATACTCTCGAGATTAAGGGATTCGAAGCGCCCGAATTCGCCGATGACCGTCCGTATGTCGCCGACTGTAACATGCCCAACATCGCTGTAGGAGAGAATTATTCTGCCCGCCCCAGAGCTTGCAACAAGCTTACGAAGTGCAGCCAAGGCTCGAGACTCATAACAGAAGTCAGACGCAAGGGACTTCCAGGGTTGGAGGCCAGTCTTTCCTGATACGGCCGGTTCATCCCAGAGCGTAATGGTTTCTAACACATGGTAATAAGCTACATATTGCCGCTTTGTGTAGGGAGGATCGAAGTACGCAAGGTCTCGGCGCGAGGTCAAAATCTGGGAAGCGTCGACGTTGGTGATTGCCTTGATGCATGGTTCGGAACGGAGTTTCCGTTCTCGCAACTCTAATGGTTGGGCTGCTCTTTGACTCCAGTGCCTGAGAAAGCATCCGTAGGTTCCCGCCGTATTCGCAACCCGATTTGCGGCAACGAGCAGATCAGCAACGAGCAGGCGGGTTTCGGCTTCATCGATGAGCCCACGCGCTTTCCAAAATCCTATTCTTGATCTTATCACGTCGATCTTTGATGCGTTCTCCTCAGTGAAATATCGGCGCTCAATGGGGAGGGTTTGCCTTGAGGCGGGGCTGTATTCTCAGTGTATAAAGCCGCTCGCCAGCTCTTCAAGATTCAGCCGGGCCAGAGCTTTTCTGTATCCCCCGAGGGCAGCAAAGGAGGCTTCCCTGGCGCTGGTCAGCCGGGCAGCAGCAAGGGTGGTAGCCGAGACCAGCTGATCGTTTAGCCTGATGGGCCAGCCGCTCTCAGCGGCAGCCTGGGCGACCACGCCCGTTCCGCAGAATGCATCGACAAATGCCCCCCCGTCGGTTGACCCAAGTGAGGTACGATTCGGTCGATCACTCTTGCCTTGGAACCGAGGTAGCGGAAGCTCATCTTGAAAGGGATCTCCGCCGGACGGTTCGGGGTACGGTTGGTCGAGCGCCTACCTAGCCGCCTAGCGGTTGATATCGGATGGCTCGCATTGTTGGAATGCTGGTGACCTGGCCCTCAACAACCTTGCTCGACGGTGCCGGCAAGCGTTTCCTTCGGCGGAGGGCGTGGTTCGGCGGCCGGGCATTCACGGGGGCACCAGCTTGGAGGCCCGAGACTGAGCCAGCCCCAGTCGGTTGATCCGATGTGAGGATCGAAGGATCAATCAGTCAGAGCAACCTCCGCTGTGGGCGAGCACCATGACTGAGTTGGTCAGGACCGAGCAGATCGCTCGGCTGCGCATCACGTTGGAAGGCATCGAGCCAGCCATCTGGCGGCAGGTCGAGGTGCCCCTCAATGCGACGCTCAAGGCCCTACACGACGTCATCCAGGCGGCCTTCGGCTGGGAGGGCTACCACCTCCACCTCTTCGAAGTAGGTGAGGAGCGCTACGGCGCGCCCGACCCGGAGTGGGATGGCCTGCGGCCGCTTCGCTCGGAGAAGGCGATTTACCTCGCCACCTTGATCGAGCGCGGGATCGAGCGATTCGGCTACACCTACGACTTCGGCGACGACTGGCGTCATGAGATCGCTATTGAGGCCCTGGAGGCGGCTGATCCGGCGAAGGAGTATCCCCGCTTCCTATCCGGTGCGCGACGTGCGCCGCCCGAGGATGTTGGTGGGGTGCCGGGCTATGAGGAGTTCGTCCGAGCGATGACTCATCCGCGCCATCGGGAGCATAAGGCGATGCTGACGTGGCATGGCGGCCCCTACGATCCCGAAGACATCGGCGAGGCTGAAATCGTGGCTGCGCTCGGCAAGCAGGCGCGACGGCGGACGCTGGGTCGGGCGGCCTATCTCAAGAGCGTGGACCGCTGATCTTGCGATTAGGGACGAGCTTAGGTGAGGCCGAGATGCTCGTGGGCCTCGGCGGGCGTCATCTGCCGAATGGCTTCGTCGGAAAAGCCAAGGTCCCGCAGCTCCGTTCGTTGACGGTTCGTGATCATCAACGACACGGCAGGAGACGTTGCAGGCATGGTAGCCGTTTCGTTCGGCTTGGCGTTCTCGGCGCAGCCGACACGGTCGAGGAACGCTTCCTCTGCCGCAGCCTGATTGAGGAGCATTCGCAGATAGTCGTAGGTATATGCCATCTGCAGCCCTCCATGCCCCTCTACTGCCCATAGGGGTGCGCCAGATCAGCCCCGTAACGCCCGCTGAGTCTTGCCTAACGTCGCCGCGAGTGGAAGCGGTGACGCCAGCCTTCATCCAGCCTGCGCTCCTCCGCGCTTTCCTCCGGGACGGCTTCCAGACGCAGCAGGATCATCGCGAAACCGTTCTGCTGGAGGTACACCTGCTCGTAGAGGGACGGCGCGCGGAGGTCGCGCTTCACATCTATCCAGAGATCGGGACTGCACGCGGCGATGTTGCTCGCCACCTTCGGTCGATGCGGACTGCTGTGATAATGCGAGCGTGCCGGAACTGGGCTGCCGACCCCGCAGATGATGGCCGGGAAGGAGAGGCTGCGGTAGCACCGCTGCACCCGGCCGTTGCCGGTCACGACGATGGCGATCTGCTCAGGGTGGTGCTGCACGTAGGCCCGAGCCGCCGCCTCCTTGCTGACCGCGAAGTCGCGCGCGAGCACAAGAACGTGCTGCAGATCGGGCTCACGGAAGGCCGCCATGGCTCCCCGCAGCAGGTGCGGGGGCATCAGCATGAGGGTGGCGAAGCGGTTGGCCTCGACCTCCCTACGCTGCCGCCGATCACCCTCCCTCGCTGTGAGGCGGAGCATGTCAGAACTCTTACACAGGAACCGGCCGGCCTGATCCGGGACGTGGTGCGCTATCAGGAAATGGCCGAGTTCGTGCGCAATGGTGAAGCGGCGACGCGGTTCGCCCCCGCGCTTGACGAGGATGGTGCCCTCGGACCGCTTCGCGTCGGTCACGAGGCCCCCCTCGAACTCGTCGGTGTCGAGGTCATCGATCCTGAGAATGCCGAGGCGCGCGCACAGTTCTTGGATCGGCACGGGCACCGGGAGCTGGCTCGGCCTGTAGGATGCGTTTGACGAGCGCCTCCGGCGAGCCTGCGTCCGCGAGGTCAGTCCACCTGATCGGCATCCGCGCTGCCCCTTATTTACCCTGAGCCGAGCTATCAGGCTGTAACGCACCGGCAATCCCAAGATCGGACTGCGAGGAACTTGGTTCAGCGCTAACGCCGCTGCGCTCGGCAAGCAGGCGTGACGGCGGACGCTGGGCCGGGCGGCCTATCTCAAGAGCGAGAGGCGGCAGCAGAAGGCGGGTTGCCGCGAGAATAGTCCGATGAGGTTCAGCGGAGGGCGCTGCAAACCGAAATCGAATGTGGGCTAG
>NZ_SRHQ01000059.1:0-6125 GCF_004683995.1 Methylorubrum sp. Q1
CCGGCCTTCTGCCGCAAGCGCGCGATGCTCTCCTGCGCCTGCGCGAGCAGGGCTTCCACGTCGACGCGGGTGTGGCGGCCGTTCTCCTTGTGCACCACGCCGTCCACCATGACGAAGTCGACATTGGCGGGCTGGGCCGCATGGGTGAGCATGAAGTCCACCGTACCGGCAGGCGCGGTGTTGATCGCATCGCGGCGCACCGCGATCACGTCGGCGCGCTTGCCGGGCGTCAGCGAACCCGTGGTCTGCGCGATCCCCAGGCCGCGCGCGCCGCCGATGGTCGCCCATTCGAGAACGCGCCGGTCCGTCAGCGCGCCCTGGTCCTCGCGCAGGCCGCGCGCGAGGTCGGCGGTGATCCGCATGACGCCGAACATGTCGGCGTGCCCCGCCAGCACCATGTTGTCGACCGAGAGCCCCATCTCGACGCCGGCATCGGCCATGTCGGCGATGGCGGGCCGGCCGTAGCCGACCTCGAGTTCCGTCCAGGGGCTGATCGAGATCGGCGAGCCGCTTTCGGCGACCAGGCGCAGGTCGTCCCGACTGGCATGCGTGGCGTGGACGAGTTGGACGTCCGGTCCGAGCAGCCCGTCGCGGTGCATGACGACGATGTTGCCCATGGCCGCCGCCGCCCGGTCGGAGGCAACATGGGCGGTGATCGGCAGGCCGAGCGAGCGCGCCGCTTCCCATTCCCGGCGCCAGACCGACGCGGCCGAGCGGTCCGGCCCGCGCGCGCAGATGCCGAGCGAGAGGAGGCCGGCGCTCTCGCGGGCGAAGTGCCGATCGCGCATGCGCTCCAGGTCGGAAAGGTCCATCGCCGCGTCTTCGCCGAGCGCCTGCGGATAGCCGTAGGCGAAGCGTCCGCGCAGGCCGGAAGCGGCGAGCGCCTCGCGCTCGGCTTCGGCGAAGTCCGGCCCTTTCACGTTGTGCGCCCAGTTGTGGACGGTGGTGATGCCGGCGTGGATCGCTTCCGCCGCGGCGAGGCGCACGCCGAGGGCGCTCGCCTCCGGCGTCCAGGCGCGGGCGAGCGGGGCCATGGTCTTGCCGAAGGGGCCGAGCCGGCTCTGCGGCAGGCCGCGCGCCAGCGAGTTCCACATGTGCCAGTGGGTGTCGACGAAGCCCGGCATGACGACGCAGCCGCTCATGTCGCGGCGCACGACCCCCGGCGCCGCGATCGCGGCGGCGACCCTCACGATCGCGCCGTCGCGCACGTGCACGTCGCCCCGTTCGAGATCGCCGACCGACGGATCCATGCTGACGACGAAGCCGCCGGAGAGGACGACCTCGGGCGGCCCGCCCGCCGCGCCGGTCGCCTGGGCGGAGCCGGCACGGCCGGGAAGCGTGGCGGCGGCCAGGAAGGCGCCTGCGGACAGGAGAACGTCGCGGCGGCGGGCGGTCATGCGGGGTCTCCGGATTGGTGGCGGGATCTGGAAAGGGTGCGGGCGCCGCCGGGGACGGCGGCGCTCCGGCACCAAGCGTCCATGTCCGGCACGGGGCGGTGCCGCGGGGCGATCGTTCGGCGGTCGCGCGCCGGCGCGACGGCTCAGCTCGGTGCGGCGTCCAAGAGAAGGCGCCGACCTTCGCCGAGCGGTCGGGCAAGGGATTCCGCCCAGATCGCGTTGAGCGGCTCGTTGTAGGGCTGCGCGAGATGCGCCTCGTGCGCCGCCGCGTTCGTCCAGCGCTCCATGATGAAGAAGGTGCCTTCGTCGTCCTCGTGGCGGTAGACGTCGAAGGCGAGGTTGCCCGGCGCGGCGCGCGACGGCTCGACCACGTCCAGAAGAGCCTGCTGGAAGGCTTCGCGCTTCTCCGGCTTGACGTGGAGGGTGACGGCGACGTTGCGCGTGGCGGCCGGGTCCGTGATCGGCTTTTCCGGCGCCATCGGCGAGAGGCGCACCAGATGCAGCTCCTGCGGCGCGCCGTTCAGGTCGCTTTCGATGCGGTCGACGACGGCCTGGAGGTGCGGCGTCTGGCCATGTGCCTCGACCGCGGCCTCGTCGGCCCAGCGCTCCATCAGGAGCAGCTCGTTGCCACAGTCCGCGCGGCGGTAGGCGTCGAAGGAGACGTTGCCGGCCTCCGCGCGCGAGGCGCGCGCGTTCGCGCGCATCACCGCCAGGAACCCGTCCATCGCCCCCGGTTTGACGGAGATCGAGGCATAGAACTCGATCGGCGTCGGCGCAGCGTCCTTGGCGGACGCCGCCCCGCCCGGGGACGCTGCGAGAAGGAGGGCGGCAGTCCCCGCCAGGGCCGCGTTTCGGATGGCTGCGTCGAGCGTCTTCGTCATGTCGCGTCATCCTCCGTGTTCTTGTCCGGCCTCGTCGGATCGAGGGCGGTGACAGGGCATTCAAGCGGGCGAGCCGGGCATCGTTCCTGGCAGTCGCAGCAAGGGATTGTTGCGAAAACGGAAAGTCTGCACGTTGCTCCGGCCTTACACCGGCAAGGCGCGACGCTCACGAGTTCTCGAACAGCCCGAGATCGGCATTCTCTTCCACGACCTGAGCCAGTTCCAGCTGAAGGAAGTCCATCAAGGCGCGCACGCGTCGGGGCTGGTGGCGGCGTGCGGGATAGACCAGGTGAAGCCAGCGCTCCCGGCTGCCCCACCATTCCGGCAGAATCCGCACCAGGCGCCCGCTGCGGAGGTCGGGGATGAGGTCCCAGACGGACTTCAGCGTGATGCCGCCATCGGCCAGCGCGACGGCATGGGCGATCTCGCCGCTCGTTCCGGTCACGGTGCTGGGGACGTCGATCTCGACGGCCTCCTCGCCGCGCCACATCGGCCATCGCCGCGGCGGCGGCAGGCCGATCGTCAGGCAGCGATGATCCTGCAAGTCCTGCGGATGGCCGGGGACGCCATGCCGGGCGAGATAGCCCGGCGAGGCGCACAGGATCCGCGCATCGGGGGCCAGCCGCCGCATCACCAGAGCGCTGTCGGTGAGGTCGAGCTGGCGGACGGCGAAGTCGAGGCGATGCTGGATCAGGTCGTCCATCTCGTTGCTCGCCATCAGCTGGACCGTCACGTCCGGGTGGCGGTCGAGGAAGAGGGGAAGACGCGGGGCGATCTGGCGATGGGCGAAGGCCACGCCGGCGGACAGGCGGATGATGCCGCTTTCGGTCTGCCGCAGACGCACGTCCTCGGCCGCAGCGACGGCATCCAGCACGTCGCGGCAGCGATCGAGGAAGACATGCCCTTCTTCGGTCAGCGCGAGTTTGCGGGTCGAGCGCTGCACCAGCCGCAAACCGAGTTCCGCCTCCAGTTCCTTCAGTCTTTTCGAGACCAGCGTGAGGGAGACGCCCAGCTCGCGGGCCGCGCGGGTCAGGCTGCCGACGCGTGCCACGGCGTCGAAGACCCGAAGGTTCTGGATGTTGTTCAGCTTGACCACGGAAAGCTCCGAATCGGCACGACCCGAGATCGGGGGTGACGCCGGAGCTATCGGCCCCGACCCGAAACCGTCAATTCTTCCCGTTTCGAGGATTGTGCATTGCGAAGACGGCCTGCAACGACGGCGCGGCGGAGGCGGTTCTCCCGACATGCAGCGATCGATACCGTCTCGTCCCTCGCCGCGTGCCGCTTCCAAACGACAGGCAGGGCGCACCATGGCCGAAACCAGCACTTTCAACACGCAGCGATCCGTCGATCGCGAGACGGCCAACCGCATCCTGGCCTCGACGGTGGATGCGGCGCACGAGCGGAACTGCGCCGTCAGCGTCGCCGTCGTCGATTGCGGCGGCCATCTGGTCGCGTTCAACCGGATGGACGGTGCCTTCCACGGCAGCGTCGATGCCGCGATCGGCAAGGCGCGATCATGTGCCGGTTTCCGGGCGCCGCTCCAGGCGTTCGGCAAGCTGGCGCGAGACAAGCCTTGGCTCGGCGATCTGCCTGGCCTGATCCCGCTCGGCGGGGCCGTACCGCTGACGCATGCCGACGCGTTCGTCGGTGCCGTCTCCGTCAGCGGCGACACCGAAGAGAGCGAACAGTCCTTGGCCGAGTTCGCGGCCAAGACCTTCGCAAGTTGGAGCTGAAGCCATGACGCAGGACACCCGAACGCCCCAGCCGCGCGGCATCGAGCATGTCGGACTGACCGTCCCGGATATGGAGGCGGCGGTCCGCTTCCTTCGCGATGTCTTCGGGGCCGAGGAACTCTACGCCCTGACCAGGAAGGAGGCCGCGCCGATCGGCGGGCCCGAGGTCAGCGCGGTGAACGGGATCTCGCCCACCAGCGTGATCCGCGACCTGCGCATGCTGCGCCTTCACAACGGGCCCAACCTCGAACTCTTCGAGATAAGCGAGGTGCATCGCCCGACGCCGACCGGCATCAACGACATCGGCCTCCACCATTTCTCGATCTACTGCGACGACGTGGCGGCAATCGCGGCCAAGGCGCGGGACTGTGGGGCGCAGCTTCTCGAGGGTCCCTCGCCGTTGAGCTCCTACGAGGCCGGAGACGGCAACGCGATCCGGTTCATCCGCACGCCCTGGGGGATGCTCATCGAACTGATCCAGATCCCCTCTCCGGGCCGGGAGATCGCACGCCGCTGGCTCCCCAGCTCATAGGATCGCGTGCGTCGAGAGCTGCCGGCTCCTCGATCCCATTCGGCCGAGCGCTCGACGACGCCCCCGTCGCGACCTTCGGCGCCGACACGCCGCGGCCACCTCGCTCGCCCCATAGACGGCAAACCGAGGACGCGAACGCCTCCCTAAGGAGGCCGCCGCCTCGAGGCGGCACCAGAACCGCAGGCACAAGATGTCCCATGCCCACCTGCCGACCGCCGCAAGAGCGTTCATCCCAAAGGCCGAGCGAACGCGCGTCAACGTTTCACTCATCCTCCTGACGCTCGCACTGGGTGCCTTCGCTTTCGGAACCGCCGAGTTCGCCGCCATGAGCCTCCTTCCGGAGATCGCCGCGGATTTCAGCCTCGGCGAGCCTGCTGCGGCACGCGTCGTCAGCGCATACGCCATCGGTGTGGTCGTCGGCGCGCCCCTCATCGCGTTTCCGCTGGCGCGCGTATCGCGGCGACGCCTGTTGATCGGCTGCATGGCGTTGTTCGCATTCGGCAACGGCTTGAGCATGATGGCGCCGTCCTTTTCGACGCTACTGGTTTTCCGTTTTGCGAGCGGCATCCCGCACGGTGCCTATCTCGGCATTGCCGCTCTCACGGCCGCCTCCCTCGTCGAGCGTGACAAACGTGCCAGTGCCGTGGCGACGGTCATCCTCGGCCTGACCCTCGCCATGATCGTCGGCGTCTTCGCCGTGACGGCGCTCGGCCAAGCCTATGGATGGCGCTGGGCCTTTGCCTCGCCGGGTCTTCTCGCGGTTGTGGTGACGGGGCTGTGCATATGGCAGCTTCCGCAGGACATGCCGGATCGCCGAGCGGGTGCCTTGACTGAACTCAAGGGGCTCTGGAACCGACAGATCTGGCTCGTGCTTCTGACCGGCGCCATCGGCTTCGCAGGCTTCTTCGCCGTCTATGCCTACACGGCGTCCATCCTCGTTGCCGTCACGGGGCTGGAGAAGCGGTGGGTTCCGATCATGATCGCGCTCTATGGGTTTGGCATGACCGGTGGAACCTTCGTTGCCGGACGGCTCGCCGACCGAGCTCTGTTGAGAACGCCGGTGATCTTCCTGTCCGCCGGTGCACTGGCCCTCGTCGGGTTCGCGCTCGCGGCCGAGAACGCGTGGACCGTCGGGCTTGCCATGCTGGCCGTCAGCTTCTTCAGCGCCACGAGCGGTGTGCTTCAGACACGGCTGATGGATGTGGCTGGAAACGCCCAGACAGCGGCGGCGGTCTTCAACCACAGCGCCTTCAACGTGGCGAATGCGATCGGCCCATGGCTTGGCGGCATCCCCATCGCACTGGGCTACGGCTTTTCCTCGGTAGGCTTCGTCGGTGCGGCGCTGTCTCTTGGCGGTCTCGCCATCTGGCTGCTGGCTTGTGCCGAGAGCCATCGAACGCGGACGCCAGCATCGGCCCGGAGGTGAGGGCAGCTGGAACTGATGCGGTGGATGCCCCCACCGAACGGCATCTCGTATGCCTGACGGTTCAATCGGAACCGATCGAAGGGGTTATTGACGACGACGAAGATCAGCATGCTGGCAGTCGATCTGTCGAAGGGTAGCGTCCAAGTCTGCGCG
>NZ_SRHQ01000006.1:0-212063 GCF_004683995.1 Methylorubrum sp. Q1
GCGGCCCTCTTCCATGTATTGGTGGCTACGCAGCGATACTCGTAGCTTGCGTCCCAGGTTCTCGTGCCGATGACACAGGCTGATCCCGAGGAGGAAGGCGGCGCGGACGTTTCTCGCAGTAGGCTCGGGCCAATCGAGACCGCGCCGCCGCCAGGGTTAAGTCGCAACTCGGTGTTGAACGCACCATTATGCGTTGATTGGATGCGTCCAGCATCTGCAGTCGTGTCGTAATCGACAAGCACCTGATAGGTCGTGCCGCCTGCCGTCGCCTTCACCGAAGAGCCCGCCAGCGATCCTCCGAAGTTTCCGGCCCCTCCGACGCCCAAGCCGCCATTGGGAATCTGCAATGCCCCCGTCGCTGCCGACGTGGAGGCGTTGCTGTTGCTCATCCGGACCGAGCCGTCGCCGTAGAGCAGGAAATTGTTGGAGGCGAGGGCGAAAGAACTGAACGTGCCGCTCAAATTGAGTCCGACGGTATGGCTCCCCGCGATCTCGATGCTGGTCGGGCTCGTGGTCGCATCCTTGATCGTCGCGACCGAATGAGTATTGGTGCCGATGCCGGAGGTTCCAAAGCCTATGCCGACTTTCGATTGGCTGTCGATCTCAATGGAAGCTTCTTGCGCGACATGCTCGCCATTGATGCGGAGCGCCCATAGCATCGAATTGTACTGAGTGCTGTTCCGCGTGAAGCCGTCTCCGGTGATCTGCATGCCATGGGTGATCATGCCGTTCCCTGCGATACCGACGCGAACAGAAGTACAGTCGGTGGGGATAAGGCAGTCGATACCGCTCGTGTTAGCGTAATCGACTTCTAGGCCAGGAAAAAACCCATTTTGGATATTGGGATTTGTGTCGAGGTGATAGTTGAATGCGGCGCCCCATGCAGAACCAGCGCCATCAACGACTTTCGTCTCGAAATACGAACCTGCCTTTGCGTTGAGGCCGGCATAGTTGATCCAGCCGAGCGAGCACGAGCCATCGGCAATGCCGGACGAGGCGAGAGACGTAGGCCCCCCGCCGGTTGAGGATGACGTGCAGTTGGCCGCCACTCGATAGACGTTCTCTCCGTTCTTGACGTTGTCGCGAGCGGTGTACGCCGTATTTTGGGCCCAGGTCTTCAACCGGCCCTTATCAATGGTGGTGATCACCGCGAACGATTGTTCTTGGCTATGGACGTCGTCCTGCGTGGTCGACGAGACCAAGAGCGACGCGCGCTGGTGATCGTTGGTCGGGGAAGCATCATTGTCCCCCGACAGGCACGACAGGGCCGGGCAGAAGGACACCATGTTGCCGGCCCCGATACGCACGGCGTTCGGGTTCTTGTATGTCCCGTTGCTGGCGCCTCCGCGGTTCGAAAGCGACACGTCGAGCGGCGACACGCCATTCACCGCCAGCATCGCAGGGAAGGATCGGAACCCCAGGCCGCCGGATAGGACGCATCCGAACGGCACCATCGTCTTGGAGCCGCGGTCACGGATGGCGAGCTGCGGGCACGTCCCACTGTCCTGAAAGCCGATCTCGGGCACCGTATAGGTCTGTGCCGAGGCAGGGGCCGCGGCCACGCAGCCGACGGCCACCGCGAGAGCGGCGAAGACCGCGCGGAACGAACGGATCATGTGAAGGCCTTTCACTTCGGCTGGAGAGCGGCAGCGGCGAGCAGGCTCGAGACCTGCGCGTCGCTGAGATTGAGGGTTGCCTGGACGAAGACGAGGAGCGCGCAGCCCGGCGTGACGAAGGCCGTCGTCTGGTAGGCCCGATGAATCGCGCTCGTCACATCGGCGGGGACGGAGGCCTGCACCGTGGCGGTCGAGCCGGGGAATGCCGCTTCGAGCGCCCCGAAAAACTGGCCTGATGTCGGCGGCAGAGCGTTGACGATCTGGTCGCCGCTGACATCGACGGTCACCGCCGTGCCCTGTCTGCCAATCTTCGCCGTTCCGGTGGGCGAGCGGACATCGATCGGGAACGTCGGGCGGATCGGGTAGCTCGGCATGGCGGGACCTCCTCAGGCAAACTCGACCGGCTCGCAGAAGACCTCTTCCGTCTCCGGGCCGATGGTGACGAAGACCCGCGTATCGTAGAGGCCGGGCGGGACGTCATTGAGCGAGCCTGCCGGGAATACCGCTTCGACGAGGCCCGGGTTTGAGACGACCAGGGTGCCGGACGCGAGCGAGGCTGCCAGCAGCGGGAGCGGCTCCCGCCCGGCGCAACCGCCGCGATGCGGCGCGCGGGGCGTCACCTCAAGCGCGACATCGGAGCAGGTCGAGAAGTCGATCAGGCCGGCATCGGTCAGGTCGAGCCGTCCCCGCGCGTCTCCGGCGCGGAAAACGTGGCGGAAGCGCCACTGCCCCCGACGGGAGACCGCGCCGAGCGTGTTCATGAAGGACGGCATGGCGTCAGAGCTTCAGATAGAAGGTGCCGAGGCGGGTCGGCGGGAGGTTCGAGACCGGCAGTCCGCCACCGGGGTTCGAAATGCTGAACCCGAAAACCTTCGCATTCGGCGGGGCGGTCAGATCGTTCTTGAGGCCCTTTTGCAGATTGATCACGGGCGAGGAGCCGGACGAAGTACTCAGCGAGGCCGTCGCAAGCTCTTCGTGCGTGATGTACGCATGGGCCGGGTAATCGACGGTCACGGAGCCGCCCGGCAGCGCCGCCGGCAAGTTCTTGTTGGACAGGCTGATCAGGGAATCGCCGCCGATCTGTCCGGGCGCCTGCGCATCGCCCAGCGCCGAGAACCGCACCCCGATCACGTTCCCGCTTGAGCCAGCGGCTGCGGGCTGGGAGAGCGTGAGGATGTTGCCGTTGATGTCCGTGATCGTGGTGCCGGCGGAAATGCCGGGAGCGATGACGGTCATACCGATGGCGAGGCGGTTCGCGCTGAAGGCGGCAGCCGTGGTCGAGCCGGCGGTCAGAGTGAGCCCTGTGATCGTCTGGAGCCGTCCGGCCGGGCTCGAACCCATGTCGTCGAGGCCGCCGGCGAGAAGGCCCTGCATCGTCGGGATGACGATCTGCTTGCCGGCCGAGAAATCGCCCGAAGCCGAGGTGCCGCGCCCGCCGACGACCGAGGCGACTGTGTCGGGGAAGGTGTTCCATAGATAGGCGAATGCGGCCGAGGCGGTGGCAGAGGCGAGTTCGGTCGCGCCTGACCCGGCACCGCCGAGCGTCCGGCCGTTCATCCGCACCCAGCCCGGCATGATCCCGGCGTCCATACGCCACTTCACGTCACCGGTCGCGGCGATCGCGGTCGGATCAATCGTGCCGCCACCGCCGCCGCCACCCGTGGTCGGGGGCACGTAGCCGAGACCGTCATCAAACCACAGCACGTCACCGTAGGGGCCGGTGACCCGCTCGGCATAGAGCGCCGTCGGCAGGTAGACCCGCGGGAATCGGCCGGTTCCGTCCGCCTTGACCGGTTGGGCGAGAGGCTTCGTCAGCGCGGGATCGGAGTAGACCGCGAGCGGCGTCGTGGTACCGGCAGCGAAAAACGCCACGCTCGGAACGAGCAGGGGGCGACCCGACGCGTCGAGGATCTGCTGGCGCGACTTCGGCCACGACTCGGCGGCCGAGGCAGCCGAGATCAGGCCGAGCGCGAGGGCGAGCCCGGCGGCGAGCGGTTTGAGCATGTGGGGGAGCCTGAAACGACGAAGCCCCGCACGGGGGCGGGGCTTGGTCAGGGCCAGCGCGTAAGGCGCGGCACAGTGATCAATTCGCGGGTTTTGCCCGTCGGGTCAAGGGGGGATGGCTGGCGGCACGGTGCGGCCGTGCTACCGTGCCGCCTATGCCGCGCCGCCTCGAAGTCGCCCTCTGCTTCGTCCTGTTCACCGCCATCATGCTCGCGCTACGGGCCGGGCTGCATGCGACGGTGCCGGATCTGATCGAATGGGCCTCATCGAAGGTCGGAGAAGTCGCCGTGTTCGCGGTCGTGATGGCCTTCACCGTCCCGGCGCTCGCCTTCTCGATCCGCGAGCACTGCCGCGATGTGTCAGCGCGTCGGCTCCGACGGCTGACTCGCTGAGATCACCCCGCGCCCTCCGATCTGAAGCAGCTTGTTCGTCAGGATCTCAGCGCTGCGGCTGCCGGGATCCTGGCGCGACAGGGATCGGATCATCGACAGGGCCTTCGGGTCGGTGAGGATGCGCGCGATCGTCTCGCTGTCCCGGCGGACGCGACTCTCCTGAAGCACCTTCGCGCCACCGCGGCGCCCCCCGACGACGGCACCGCCGAGGGCGCCCGATGGACCGCCGACGGCCGCGCCTGCCGCCGCCCCGGACACCACGTCGTTAATCGCCTGCCCGACTGTGCCGGTGCCCTCCTTCAAGCGCGCCTGGATCGCTTGGTTGAACGCCGTGTCCGACCCCTTCTGCGGCCGGTAACCGGTCGCCTCCAGCGTCGTCATCATCCGGTCGAGACCAGTCCAGAGCGTGTCACCATCGGGCAGCGCGCGGATCGCCGCCTCAAGGTTGTGGCGCTGCTGGCCGTTGCCGCGCACGGCGGAAGCGAAGCCAGCGCCGCCGTACTGCCGGGCCACGCCGCGCACCTGCTCCGTCGCCTCGTTGAAGACGGTCTCCATGTAAATCCGAACCGTCTCGCGCGCCGCCCGGGGATTGTTGCGGGCGAGCGCTTGGACGGCCGAGCGGATCTCTTCCTGCGAGTTCGCGAGCGGATTGGCCGGGAACAGCGCCGAGATGGCATTCTTCACGTTCGGCTGCTCGGCGATCCGGCCGAGCGGCGAGGCTTCGACGCGAACCATACCCTCGCGAGCGAGTACGAGGTGTGAGAGCCGGTCGCGCAGGGCCGGCATCTGGTCGAGTGCGTCGGCGCTCTCACGCATCGCCTTGCGCAGCGCTTCGGCCGAGACGTCGCCCCTCGCGTCGGTGGCAGCATCCAGTATCTGGGTGGAGAGCCGCCGCTCGGCCGCTTGGCGGGTCGCCGTGCCACCGTTCGTCAGCGCCTCGCGCAGCGCCGTCGGCCCGGTGATCGCCTCGGGCACCTGCTCGGCCGGCGTGCGAAAGGGGCCGGGCTCCGCGCCGGGCACGTTCTCGCGCGCCGTGATCCGGTTCAGCGGGCCGTTGGGGCGCTCGAACGAGGCCAGCGGTACCGAGTTCCTGGCGAAGTTCGCGTCCGCCGTCGCCACTTCGGGCACCTGCTTCAGCGAGGCGTCCAGCGCCCGGCGTCCGATGGTCAGGTCGCGGACCTTCGTGGCGTCGCCGAATTCCTCGGCGCGCTTGATCCGCATGTCCTGGCGTTCGCGGGCACGCAGGTTGCCCGCGACGGTCAGGTCGAGATCGCCGTCGGGTCCGCGCAGGTCACGGCCGAACGAGCTCAGCGAGCCACGGACATCGCCCTTGGCGGTCCGGTTCAGATCCGTCACCGCCTCGATTGCCCCGCGCGGGTCGACTTGCCCAAAGCGGACGTCCGGGATCTCCTCCGCGATGGTCGTGCTCTTCACGTAAGGGGCGGGCGGCTCGACCATCGCCGCGACGGTGCGCTCGTAGGCATCAAGCGGATCAATGTGCTCGCCGCGCATCAGCCCGCCGAGGACGCGGCTGCAGATCTCAGGGTGCAGCGTTTCGGGCGGCACGCCGGCGTTACTCAGCGCCTCGTCGAGGCGGCTCTCCGCCTGAGACAGGGCCGCCCGGTATTCGTCCGTCACCTGACCCTGCCGCCCCCGTGCCGATGCGGCTTGCCGCCCGCCATCAAGGGGGGAACTCGGATACCCGCGCTGCTCGTTCTGAAGCTTGCGCAGCAGCTCGCTGGAGATATCGCGCGCCGCGCCGCCGTCTGGGTCAGCGCGGAAGTAGCCGGCCTCGATCAGGCGCTCGCGCCAGAAGTTGTCGATTCCCTTGCCGCCCACGCGCGCGACGTTGCCGATGCCGGGGATGTTGAAGCGGTGGAGGTCCGTGGCGATCACGTCGCCGTCGAGCCGCAGGCCCCCGTGCCGGGCCACGAAGCGGGCCAAGCTCTCCTCGCCCGCCGAGGCCGAGGCCTCGACGACCGGCGGCGGATCCAGCGGGCGCGGCGCCGCCTCGCTGAAGCGCGGCGCGCCGCCGGGCTGCGTAATCACCGGTTCGCCGGGACGCTCGACGGTGATCGTGCGCTCGATCCCGACGTTCTCCGGCGCCTCACGGGCCAACCGGTAATCGACGTTCGCCCGCGCGTCGCGCGCCGCCTCACGCAGTGCCCGCACGCCGCCGAGATCCGTCTGGATCGCCTGCCCCGCCTGCTCCGACGTGATCCTTGGAGCCTGTGCTCGGCGTGCGGCACTCAGGACTTGCCCCTCGGGGGTCTGTGCGACACCGGCTCGTGCGGCATCCTGGATGTCGAAGCCCACATCGGTCGGCTTCAGGTTCGGCGCGGCCACCCGGTCGAAAGCGCTCTTGCCGACGTTGTCCACCGAGGCCGGGCGCGCGGCATAGAACTCGTTCATGATCCGGCCGCCTTCGCCGCCGGAGTTGCCGACAACGCGGGCGAGTTGCGAGGCGCGCGTGGCCTGCCCGCCGGTGACGGCGTTCAACGCCTCGTCCAGCGTCAGCGCGACGCCACCGCCCGGCAAGCCGCGGGCCTGCTCAATCAGGAACTGCGCCGACTCAAGGTCCTTCTCACTGACCCCCTCAAGCGCCTCCTGCACGATGCCGTTGCTGCGTCCGCGCGATGAGAAGGCCCGAACCGCCTTGCCGACGCCCGCGCGACGGCGGGGCCCGCGCCGCCGAGGGCGCCACCGATCACCGCGCCCGTCGCGGCTGAGCCCAGGTCGCCCTCGCTGCGCACGGCGGCGTCGGCGCCGCCCAAGCCAGCGCCGGAGCCGGCCGAGGCCAGCATGCGCACTGGGAGCGAGGCGCCCGACACGCCGAACGCGGCCGGTGCCGCGGCCACGAGCGGTGCCGTGCCGATCACGCCGCCAGCCAACTCGCCGCCCGTGCTCGACCAAGGGTTCTCCTTCGCCGTGGCCTCGCCGAACGCCTCGACGTTCTTGAGCTCTTGAGCTCTTCCGGGAAGGTGGTGCCGTTCTGGAGTGCCCGAACCGCCGCCGCCGCGCGATTCACGCCACCGAGCAGATAAGGGCCAACGACGGGCACATCGTTGAGGAGACCACGACCGACCGCGGCGGCCTCGCTGCCGGCGGCAGGAGCCGGCGAAGCAGGCGCGGGAGCGGATCCGCTCACCCTTTCGGGGGCAGGCGCCGTCTCGGGCTTGGCCCGGAACGCCGCCCACTGATCCTCGGCGGGGGTAGGGGCGGGCGCAGATGCGGCTTCAGGGGCCGCCGTCGGCTTCACGCGGAACTCGGCCCACAGGTCATCGGCCATCAGGGCACCCTTCCTTCCGAGCCATCAGGGAGGATCAGGCGCGTCCCACTCGGGAAGCGCTTCACGATGTCTTCCGGCTTCATGGAGGGCGTCACCTTCACCGGCAGAGACGGTGGCGAGCCGGAGACGCGCGGCGCGTCCTTGCCCTCTGCCATATAGAACGTCCCGCCCTTCAGGTCCTCAGCGCGCCGCTGGTTGAACTCGAGGCGGCGCTGCGCGAGCGCAATGCCGCGATCGAAGATCTTCTGGCGCACCGCGTCAGGCTGCGATGCCGAACCCTGGATCTGGAGAAGGATCTTACGTTCACCCTCGGTCGGATTGCCGCCGAAGATCGCCTTCAACTGCCCGAGCGCGTTCGTGGAGACGATGTTCTCCATCTCTTGAGTCGCCTCGCCGGCTTCGCTGCCGACCAAGCTCGTCGCGTAACCGCGGATGCCGGCCGTCGGCCCCACATAGGCCTTCGGGGAGATCGCCTTGGCTTGGTTCAGCGCCTCGATTGCGTTCTGCGCGGAGAGCACCGACTCCTCGGCCTCCATGATCGCCTTCTTGTCGGTCGCCGAAAGCTCCTGGTCGTGGCCGATCTTGCTGGTGAGCACGTAGCTCTCGAACTTCGGCGTGCCCGGCTCCAGCCCGAGCCGCTTCGCCTCCTGCTCACGGGCGGCGACCTGATCGCGGACCTTGTCGCCCTCATCCCGCTCTGCCCGCGGCGCGGTGTAAATCGGCTGGCGGGTGACCGGATCGAAGAGGGTCGTGCCAGCCGGCACGTTCTGAAGCTTGGCGCTGTCGGCGTTGGGCGCCTGATAGACCACGCGCCCATCCGGCCCCACCAAGGCGCTGCCGGGCGAGACGGTGGTCGGCTTCTCGGCAGCCGAGTACAGCACCTCGCCCGTCGCCGTATCGACGAGGCTGTTGCCGACGGTCGCGGTGTTCCGCTTGGCCTGCCCGATGGGGAGGATTCGGCCGTCTCGGGTGTTCACCCAGGAACTCTGCCCGTTGATCTCCTTGATGTCCCAGCCGTTGTCCTGACCCTCGAGCAGTTGCCCGAAGATATGCCCGGCCATCGCGCGGGTGTTCGGGTTGCGCCACGCCGCGTTGAGGGCGCCCTGAAGCTCCGGCGTCATGCGGGTGGCCGTGCCGCCGGGGAAGCCGCCGGAAGCCTGAGACGGCGCGGCCGGCGCGCCGCCCTGCGGAACGACGAAGCCGGCCGGCTGCGCGCCGACCGCGGGCAGGTTGGCGGCGTCGGGCTCAGCCGAGGCGACCTGGCGCGGCGCCGACGGAACCATGCCCATCTCGCGCTCCATCGCCTGCACGTCGGCCTCGTTCTCCGCGACCGCGACGGACGAGCGCTGCGGCGAGGTTGGCCCTGCCGTCGGTGCCCCGCCGAGACGCGCAAGATACAGGCGCGTCGAGCCGAGCCGAGCCGCGAACTCGCCGCCGGGCCGGTTGAAGCCGGCGAACCGCCAAGCGTTCGCCATCAACTGGTTCGCCTCCTCCGGGCTCTTCGCGTTCTGGAGGGCGAGCGTCAGCTGCGGGTTCTCCGTCAGGGCGAAGGTCGCCTGCGCCGCAACCGGATCTTTCGCCCCGGCCGTCAGGCGACGCATGTTCGCGAACCGGTCGCCGCGCCACGACAGGATGCCGCCCGAAGTGCCGGGCTGGCCGCTCTCGCTCGGATCGGCCCAGGAGCCGGTGATGTTGCTGGGCTTGTAGCCGCTCTCCCGCCCGGCATACGCCGCCATCGCGGCGAGGCCGTAGGGGTTGGTCAGTCCGCCCGATTTCAGCGAGTCGACGAAGCGGGTCTCGATCTCCCAGCCACTGTCCGGAACGCGCATGGGAGCGCCGCCACCGCCCGCGAAGGACGGAAGGGCGGCGGGCGTGCTGGAAGGCGCGACAGGAGCCGTGGGCGCGGCCGTCGGCACACCGAGACCGCTCGCCGGCACCGCCGCCGCCCTTGTACGCGTTCATCAGGTTCGAGATCAGGGTCGGAGCCTCGTCCTCCTGCGCCTGCTTGCGGGCGTCGGAATAGCCGCTGCCGAACGCATCGCCGAGGCCCGACACCATCTGGAAGACGGTCGCACCGTTCATCGCGTCACCCGAAGATCGAGAAGGCGGAGGAGAGGTTCTTGCCGACGTTGCTCAGCGCGGCAGGGTTGCCCGACAGCGCACCGACGCCCTCCGCGAGCAGGTTCTCGGCCGCCTGCTGCCCGGCCATGAGTACCTGCTGTCCGACCGTGGACAGGCCCTTCGCCGTGTCGGTCGAGACCCCGGCCTTCGCCACGCCGGTCTGGAAGCCGACGTTCCCGAGGCCGGTCTCCGCCCCGGCCTGCCCCGAGACCGCGCCGTAGCGCTTCGTATCGAGGTTCGCGAGGTTCGCGAGCCAGTTGTTCCAGTCCTGCGCGGCGAGGCCGGAGGCGAACTTCATCGCGTCCGTATCCATGTTGCCCGAAGCGACCGTACCGTTGACCGCGCGGGCGCGGCTCAAGGCCTGCATCCCCTGGTCCATGTTGAAGGTGTAGCCGGGCGACGCGGTAAAGGCCGAGCGCGCCGCAGTGGCGGCGTCGGTCCCGTTGGCGCCGGTGGCGTCCTGATAAAGCTTGGACCCGCCCGCGTAATCACCTGCGAGGTTCTCGAAGAGGCCAGCGGCCTTGCCGTACTGGTCCTTGGCGAAGCCGAGCCCCTGGTCGAGGGCGTCCTTCGCCTCGGTCTCGCCCTGCTGAAGCTGCTGCGCGCCCCATATCGCGGCCTGACGCCCGGCCTTGCCAGAGAAGATGCTTGCCACGGTCAGGCCTCCAGGGCGGCGATGCGGGCTTCGAGCGCCACCGCGTAGGCGAGCAGCCCGGCGATGAACTTGAACCACTCGGCGGAGATCGCGCCGTTCGGGCCGACGGAGACCGGCGCCTGCGCAGAGAGAAGGCCGGGAGGCTTGATGCTTTTGGGATCGGTGCTCATTCGGTGCGGGCCTCGACTGCCATCGCGCCCCCGAGCAGGGCGCAGTAAACCGGATCTGAGACGTCGACGCGCCAGATCCGGCCCTGCGGCCCTGTCATGCCGGTGCGCAGGAGATTGATGCGGGTGCGGCTCTCGCCCTGGCGTCCGAGCGGACGGGAGAGCGGGTTGCTCCAGGTGCGGCCGCCATCGTCGGACCACGAGATCAGCACGCGAGGATCGGAGATCGTCGGGTCGGCGGAGAGACCGCCCACGCCGAGCGCGAAGTCGAAATCCGCCCGCGGGATCGCGAGGCGCGCCGGGAAGCCCTGTGCCGGCAAGCTCTCGGCACGGAAGCGCAGCGGGTCGCCGTCCTCGCCGAACGCGCTCTCGCTCACCTCGAGCAGGCCGGTGCCGGCCGTGTCGCCGTAGAGCCAGCGCCCGAAGGCCTTCACGCTCTGCGAGGCCCGCCAGCGGCTCGCCTGATGGCTCGCGGTATGCCGCCAACAGCCGCGACGATCGCCAGGAGCAGGTTCGCGATTGGGTCGTCCGCTGCTGGGGCGAGGGCGCTGTCGGTGTGGTTGAGCGCGTCGAGCGGTTCTTCGAGGAGGCCGCCGAGCTGACGCAGGCCGAAGGGATCAGCCGAGCCCGGCTCTTCGAGATCATCGGGCACGTCTACGGCAAGGAGCCCGGCCAACCGCCCCAGGAGGTCGGCGGCATCGGCACGACCTTGCTCGCCTACTGCGCGGCAAAGGGCTTTTCGGTCGACGAGTGCGAGCGCCGAGAGCTGTCGCGGATCCTCGGCAAGTCCGTCGATCACTTCCGCGCCCGCCATGATGCCAAGGTCCGCAGCGGCCTCGCGCAACCCCTCGAAGCAGAGCCGACCCGATGAGTACGGAGCACGATCCCGTCCCCCTGCGCGAGCGCGTCCGCGACACCCGCAACAAGCGCACTTACGAGGTGCTGGCGCGCGATGCCTCGGTCCTGTCTGGCGGGCCTTTGGTCTCGGGCGCGAAGGTCATCCTTCTCCGCGACATGATCAACGCCCGAGGCGGCGTGACCACGGAGGAGGAGTTGAACGCATTCTTCGTCCCCGTGGACCCGTCCGAACCTGTCGGCCGGTCGAAGCTGCATCTCGTGAAGCCGGAGGATCGCTGAGCGATGGCCTACGCTGAGACCACAAAGGTGCCGATCGCGCAGAGCCGGGCCGAGATCGAGAAGCTGCTGAAGGCGGCGAAGGCGACGCGCGTCATCACCATGGACGACTACCTCGAGGCGATCGTCATGTTCATGCTCGCCGGCCGGCTCATCAAGATCGTGGTGCCGATCGCTGGCAACGCGAACGACCAGGTGCGCCGGTCCCGCTGGCGCGCCCTGCTCCTCACCATCAAGGCGAAGCGCGAGGCGATCGAGAACGGCATCGAAACGGTCGAGCAGGCCTTCTTGAGCCACGTCGTGCTGCCCAACGGGCGCACCATGGGCCAGTGGGCCGAGCCGGCGCTACAGCTCGCTTACGACAAAGGTGAGATGCCGAGCGATCCGCTGCGACTGCCGGCCCCCTCCAAGGATAGAGGCTCACATGGCTGATTGGCCGACCCTCGCCGCTGAGATCTTCGCTCGCCGGGTCCATGCGGGCCAAGTCGACAAGGGCGGCGCGCCGTACACCGGGCATCTTGGCCGGGTTGCAGCCCGCGCCCGCGCGCACGCCGAGGCGATGGGGCTACCGAGCCAGCACGCCGAATGGTGCGAGCAGGTCGGCTGGCTCCACGACACGATCGAGGACACCAGCACCACCGCCGACGACCTTCTCGATGCCGGCTTCGACCCGGCCGTCGTCCAGGCGGTCGGATTGCTCACCCGGCCCGCGGGCAAGCCGTACCTCGAATGCGTCGCCGGCATCATCGCCAGCGGCGACCGGCTCGCGATGATCGTCAAGCTGAGCGACAACGAGGACAACCTCGACCCAGCGCGGGCCCTGCCGACGGCGCCTCCAGAGCACGGGCTGCGCTACCAGCGATCCGCGGAGATGCTGCGCGCTGCGCTCGCTCTACCCCCTTCCACCACCGCACGAGGCCGAGATGCGTAGCGCCAGCGACAGGCGCCCATGGAAGAGCGGGCGGTTCGGCGAGACTGCCGGCCAACATCGCCCCTCGATGCCTGACCCGGACCCAGGCCGCGGAATACTGCGGCTGCGAGACGGTCGAGGCGTTCGACGGCTGGGTGCGCAAGGGGATCGTGCCGGGGCCGATCGCCGGCACGCATCGGTGGGACCGGCGCGCCATCGACCGCGCGCTTGATCGCCGCTCGGGCCTGATTTCTGATGCCACTACTTCGATCGACGAATGGCTGGCCGAAAATGCGAGTTAGGCTGCGGGGCATCAACACCGTCCGCGCGAAGCTCGCGGACGGGACGGAGAAGGTCTACCACTACCACCGCGCCACCGGCACGAAGCTCGTCGGCGAGCCCGGCACGCCCGAGTTCATCCGCTCGTTTCAGGACGCGGTCCGCAACACGGCCCTGGCGCGCAGCGAGGGCACCGTCGAGTGGCTGATCCGGCAGTACCGGGAATCGAGAGCCTGGACCGAACTTGCCGCAAAGACGCGGGAGAGCGCCGCCTATGATCTGAAGGCATGCGAGGAGCGATGGGGCTCGACGCTTCTGACCATCGTCGAGAACCCGCGCAGCCGGCCGGCTTTCCTGAAGTGGCACGACAATCTCGCCGAGAAGCACCCCAAGGCGGCCGACGCGAAGCTTGGACGGCTGGCGCGTGTGTTCGCATGGGGCGTTGATCGGGGGCACATCCGGCACAACCCGGTCGCGAGCTTCGAGCGCGCCTACCGCTCGAACCGCGCCGAAGTGATCTGGATGCCGGAGCATGTCGCCGCGTTCGAGGCGGTCGCCTCACCCGAGATCCGGCTGGCGATGATGCTGGCCCTCCACACCGGCCAGCGACAGGTCGATCTTCTGACGCTGCCGTGGTCGGCTTGGGATGGCACGGCGGTGACCGTGCGCAGCCAGAGCAAAAGCCGTCGGCTGGTCTACGTGCCGGCGACGCGCGCCTTGAAGGCGGCACTCGACGCGGCGCCGCGCCGTGCCACCACGATCCTAGTCGCGCCCCGCGGCACCGCTTGGCGCAAGCGTTATTTCCATGAGTTGTGGAGCGAGGCGTTCGCGGCGGCGAAGAATCGCTGACGATCTCCACTTCCACGACCTGCGGGGGACAGCGGTGACGGTGCTGGCGGAGGCGGGCTGCACGGTGCCGGAGATCGCGACCATCACGGGCCACTCGCAGGCGCACGCCCAGAAGATTTTGGACCGCTATCTTGCCCGAACTCGGACGCTGGCCGAGTCGGCAATCGCGAAGCTCGACGAACACCGCCGGAACAGGAACTTGCAAAACGCCGGAGGGGCGAACGGCTGAGCCGGCCCTAAGTCGTTGGTAAGTAATGGTCGGAGTGGCCGGACTTGAACCGACGACCCCCTGTCCCCCAGACAGGTGCGCTACCGGGCTGCGCTACACTCCGATGCCCCGAAAGGGCTTGGCGCTATTAGCTTTCCCCTCTGGCGGACGCAACCCCTTTTCCGGGCGATCGCGCAACGAAGAGCGAACAGGTGCAGCGTTGTGCGCCGAAAGTCCCACGGATGTCCCACGAGATGTTCCGACAGCGTTCCGATCGCCAAAACGCAAAAACGCCCCCTGGCCGAAGCCAGGGGGCGCCGCGATACGGTCAACGGGTCGAGGGGGGTGATGGTCGCTAACCGCCCCGGAAGTGTAGCGTGATCGCGCTGGCCAGGGCAGTGCCAACCGCCGACAGTATGCCGGCGACCACCTTCCAGGTCCGCGCCTCGATCTTCCCCACGCGATCCTCGATGGCGCCGATGCGGGCGCCGATGTTGGCGTGCTTCGCATCGATCTCCGCTCGCGGCACGAACTCGGCGAGCATGGCGACGAGCTGCCCGTGGCGAGCGTCGGCCGTATCCTGCATGGCTTTCTGCCGCTCGTCGAGGCGCGCCAGCGTGACGGCGATGCGCTCGGACTGCGAGGCGTCGAGGACAAGATCGTTGCTCGAAGCCATGGCACGGTGTCTCGGTTCGGAGAGCGGAAGGCGCATCGCCAGCTCGGCGCCGATGGCATCGAGCCCGGCGCGGATCAGGACGGCAGGCGGGGAGGGCGGCGGGTAGGCGGGCATCGTCAGCTCCGCGCGCGGGAACCGCCCGCCGGGAGCGGCGGGCGGCGATCAGGTCACGCGGCGGACTTGCGCAGGCCGGGCAGGATGCCGGCGACGACGGCGCCGAGGCCGGTCAGCACTGCGGTCGCCTGCGACGCGGTGCCGGGGTCCGACAGCATCGCGCCGGCGAGCGGGTATCCGGCCGCGTTGGCGAGCGCGCTCACCAGGGCGAACAGGCCCGCGGCGACGGCCGGGGCGGGCAGGGCCGGGACACCGGTCCCGCGAACGCCGCCGAGGATGCCGGCGACGAGGCCGACGATACCGGTGACCACCATGGTGGCGTTCACCGCGGTGCCGGGATCGGCCAGGATGGCGCCGGCGAGCGGGTAGCCGAAGGCCGCGGATAGGGCACCGGCGAGCGCGAGCAGCCCGGCGACGACGCCGGGGGCGAGGAAGAGCTTCGACATGGGGAGATCTCCGACAGGGGAGTTGCGCCGGAAGCCGCCGGCGCTCGGAGCGGGTCAGGCGATGAAGACGCGCTCGGCCGCCGCCAGGCGCGTGCGGCGGTCGGCCAGGCCGTTCTTCCCGCCGTTGATCTTCACCGTGATGCCGACGACGTCGTCCCGATCGGCGAGTGCGTTGCAGCCGCGGGTGCGCCAGTAGAGCAGCGCCGGCGCCAGGAAGTTCTCCGGACGGCGCAGCGCGTCCGGATCGGCCTCGAAGCCGGCCTCCGCGTAGTTCCCGCGGCCGGTGGTGCCGAGGCCGCCACCGCCGCGGTAGCGCCAGCCGTCGCCCGGCAGGCGGTTGCCGAGCCGCCCGCCATAGACCTTGTTCGCCAGCGCCTGCGGGTTGCGGGCGTAGGGCGCCGCGGCGGCAACCGTCGGGAATCGGCTCGGCCACACCTCCACCATGCGCGCGGACGAGTAAGACAGCGCCTCTTCGGTGCGGGCGAGACCGGCGGACTCGTGGGCGACTTGCGCCAGGAAGTGCGCCAGGCGCTTCGGCGTGGTGATCCCGGCCGCCTCGATCGCCGGCACACTGGCGGCGATCGCCGCCAGGATGTCGGCACGGGCGAATGGCTCGAAGCGCCGCAGCAGAGCGACCGTCACGAGGCCGGCGATGCCGCCGATCGGCGCCACCGTGCCGCTCGGCCTCGCCGCGATCGGCTTGGCGAAGGCGGCCCGGGTAAGCGGGCCGACATCGCCGTCGGGTTCGAGCCCGGCATCGCGCTGGAAGGCGCGGATCGCACCGCCCAGCCCGCCGGCGGCATCGACGGCATACCCGCGCGCCAAGAGCGCGCGCCGGATCTCGGCGACGGTCATGATGGTATTCTCCGATGTCGGGGTGCGTGTTGGGCTCGGGCCGGGCGGCGCAGCGAGCGGGTTGAGCGTTTAGTATTTCACGAGGGCATTGAACGCAGCGTCCGCATATGAATTCGCTGTGTTTGCAAGCGTGAAAACGATGATGTTGTCATTCGTGAAGGAGTGATCGACGCGGATGTCTGAGCCAGTTCTTGAAAGCGCCAAAACAATATAGTCAGACCGCCCGAGGTTGTGAGTGATTGTGTAAAGGCCGGGCCCGCCCTTGGTCATAGTCCATCCGGTCGGAAGCCCCGTAGCGACGCCTGCCGCCGTGACGTTGATGACCGCTTCTTTCTTGGCGGCGAGTTCCGCGACCTTATCCTCGATATTGAAGAGGTCGCCCCTCTCGATATCGCTTTCCCACGCCGTTCCAATGTTGACGACTTGGCTCTCGGTCTTGTTGTATTTGATGTATGACCGATCTGCGCTCGGCACGTAGTTATGATGGTGCTCGTGGACGCCGCCGATGATGATGACCTTGTGCTTTCCAGTCAGGATCAGGTTGTGTTGCGTGTAGCTCGCCCCGTCCAGCCGTCCGAAATACGGCGCGATCAGCACGTGGACGATGGGGCGATCACTCGTGTTGATCAGCTCGATGTCGCATTTGCCGAGGTTCGCCTCGATGTAGGGCGCGAACATCACGAGACCGACGTGCCCGTTGCCCCCCGTGAAGGTGAGCTTCATCGCGCCCGTGTCGTTGGCGGGGTCGTAGATGGCCTCGCCCTGAGAGCCGCGGGACATGGTCCCGTTGCCCTCGATCACCGGGGCGAACATCGGAATGGTGCTCGACGGGCCGCCCTTCATCGCCCACTGGTGGCACTGTTTGAAGTGCGGGCTCGTCCACCGCATCATGTTGAAGTCGGTGTAGGCGCCCGCCTTCGTCGGCGGCAGGATCTCGGCACCGATCTGAACATCAGAGAACATCAGCGAGTCGAGATGCCCTGACAGCGTGCTTTCCATCCGGAGGGCCACGTTCAGCTTGCCGAAATTCATCCGGCGAAGCGGGAAGTAGGCAAGCCCGAACAAGCTGATGCCGTTTGCCTCCGGCACAGCGCCCACGACGGACTGATCCGACATCCCAGAATACACGGTCGCCGGGCCGATGTGGCTCACTGCGAACTGCCCAGCCACCGCAGAGCGGATGATGGTGTTCTGGCTGCCTTCGCCGTGGATCGGCACGCCGCGGCGGTCGGCCGGGAAGTCACCGGCCAATCCGCGCCAATCGAACTCCAGCTCTGAGACGGGGTAGGTGCCCGCCAGCAGGTCGAAGCGGCGACCATAAGGCCGCGCCTCGCGGAACTGCCTCAGGAGCGCGGCCTCGACTCGCGCGCTGCCGTCGCGCTTGGTCTGGAATTGTCCGGTGTGGAAACGGCTGACGGCCTCGTCCTCAAGGGTGCTGTCGAAATCGCTTCCGGTCTGCCGGAAGATCTTTCGCGCGGCCAGGATGGTCTCGCGCGCCTGATCCTTGTCGGTCAGGTCGCTCAGGTTGGCTGCGCGCGCCGCCCTGTCGTCGATCGCCTTCGGAAGCCCCGGCACGTCCGCGATCCCGCCGACGCCGAACGTGGACGATGGCTGCGCCGGCCACGCCCCACCCTCCTTCGGGCCATAGATCACGTTCGCCTGATCGACGCGCTCGACCACCCAGTAGTCGCCATCTTCGCCATCGGAGGGCTGCGGCGGCAGGGTGCCGGTGAGCAGGCCCGAGCCGCGCCGGCCCGCCTGACCGGCAATGGCCACAGGCGTCACGATCGCCTGCCGCCCCTGGCCGAAGGTGATGCCCTGGCGGTCGGCGATGAAGTCGCGGATGTCAGCGGGGTCGCCGTAGAACAGCCGCACCGGCGCGAACATGCGGCGCGCCCCGTCCACCACCTCCAAGAGGTCGGCGGTCAACGCGCCGCGCGGGAAGTTGGCTTGCGCGAAGGCACGCGAGACCTGATGCACGAACGTGTTCTTTTTCGTTTGGTCGCCGCTGCCGTCGGTCGGCGCGACGAGGCTGAGCCCATCCTGAAAGGTGAGAACCTTGATCTCCTTGACCGGCTCAGCCACGCCCGCCTTGACCGTGGCCGGCGCAATCCAGGCCTCGAAGACCCGCCCCTCGACCGACAGCGGCTTGCCGGCCGCGTCGAACAGCGGGATCTCCCAGTAGGGATCCGTCTGGGTGGAGATGATGAACTGCGGCAGGCCAGCCATGGAGGGCTCTCACGCGTCGGACAGCCGAACGGACGCGGCGCGGCGGTGAGCCACGCGCGGGGTCGGTCAGGGTTGCGGGTGTTGGGGGTGGGCGGCTCAGGCCTGCCCGGTTCGTCTCAGGCGGCGGCCGCCGGCGCGATCGGCGAGTCGGGGTCGCTGCCGTCGCGATCGTTCATGAGCTGCGTAAGACGGTCGTTCTCGGCGCGCTGGAGCTTCAGCAGATCCAGCAGCTCGGCGTTGCGGCCGGCGAGCACGATGCAGCGGTTCTGCGCCATGGCGCGCTGCGCCTCCAACTCGGCGAGGCGGCCGTCCATCTCGACGATGGACGGGGCCGGCGCGGGGGCGAGGCGGGGATCGCTCATGCGCCGACGGCCTCGGCCGCGACCCGCTTGGCGAGGTTGGCGCTGGCCACCTGGACCACGATCGGCATCCCGGCCGCGGTGAGCAGCAGCACGTGCGACCATGCCCCCGGCACGTCCAGGAGCATCATCCCGACGTCGCCGGCGCCGAGGTCGGACGGCAGGCCGGCGCGGTCGGCGATGCGGACGGCCTCGCCCGGCTTGAACGGGCTCGACGCCAGCATCTGCGCGAAGCGCTGTTCGAGGAAGGCGGCGATCTCGTCGGGAGACGAGAGCGTCCGCTTGGAGGTTTCGGTGACGGTGATCATGGAAAGGCCCCTTCAACGCTTGCTGACAGAGAGTTTTAGCTGCCCGAACTTGATACGACCGGAGCCGATCTGCCCGGTAAGCTGGTAAAGGAGGCAGACGCGCCGCGGCGTCCCGGCCGGCAGGATCTCGAACAGGGCCGGGCCGGACTGAATAGGCGTGTCGTTGGTAACGACGGGCGGTGAGCTGCCACCGGCGGCTGCAACGGCAACGGCGAAGCTGCCCTGATAGGGGACGCCATCAAGCCCGATGGCTACCGCAAGTCTCGTCTGAGTGAAGAGGTTTGCATTGCCCTGTGCCGTGACGCTGAGAATGGCCGTGCCGCTGAAAAAGGCGGCCCAATTCGCATCAGGCGAGAGCGTCATGCCCGTACCCGGCACTTCCCGCCAATCGTTCGAGAAACCACCGCCATCAACCTCTCCAGGGGTGACGAGAGATCGAACCTCCGTCGCCGCCCCTGGCAGGATGGCCTGCTGCGTAACTCGCAGGCTCGGGATGGTCAGGGTGTAGCCGTCAAAGGCAAAGGCCGGCGAGATTTGACCGTTGGACGTGATGTAGAAACCGTTGGCGTCGATGACGAAGCGGCTGCTGCCATCCGGCATCAGGTCGATGTAATAGCCGGCCCCGCGGATCTGCCCGCCGGTCTCGATGGCGAGCAAGGTCTCGAACCGGGCTTGTACGCCCGCAATCCCGGAACTCACCCGAAGCGACGATCGGCCCGACGCTGTGCCGGCATCGGTCCGAGCCGACACCGCCGTGATCTGCCCTGCCAGAGCGCCATCAGCGTTGATGCGCGCCGTCGTTTCGGCCGAGACGCCGGCCAAGGCGTTGTTGGCTGTCGCGACGACGGCATCGATCCGCTGGCCGAGGGCACCATCGGCGTTGATGCGGGCGGTCTGTTCCGAGGTGACGCCGGCGAGTGCGTTGTTTGCCGTTGCCGTGACCGCGTCGATCCGCAGGCCGAGGGCGCCATCGGCGTTGACCCGAGCGGTTTGCTCCGACGTGACCCCGGCAAGGGCGTTGTCAGCCTTCGCGACGACGGCATCGATCCGCTGGGCGAGAGCGCCATCGGCATTGGTGCGGGCCGTTTGCTCCGAGGTGATCGCTGCGGCGTTATCGTTGGTCTTGGCAACGACGCCGTCGATCCGCGTGGCCAGCGCGCCGTCTTGGTTCACCCTGGCGGTCTGCTCCGCAATGATCGCGGAGGCATTGGTTGCATCGTTGTCGAGGCTGGCGAGGGCCTTCGTCAGGGCATCCTGCGCGGTCGAAACCCCCTTCTGCGCCGTGGTCAGGGCATTCTCGATCCGGGTCCGGACATCCTGCGTCAGGCCCGAATAGTCGATCGGCGGGAGGGTCGCGACGTCCACCAGCTCGCCGCGCACGACCGGCGCGACGGTGGTGAAGGTCGCCGACTTCTCGGGGCCGGGGAGGCCGGTGGCGCCGTAGGCGACGGCGATGACCGTGACGATGCTGTCCGACTGCCGCATCGGGGCGCGGCCGTCGATGCCGGGGCCGTTGTGCAGCGGCTCGCGCGTCACCCCACCATCGTAGGACAGCCACACGGCGTAGGAGCGCGCGCCCTTGGCCGGCACGAGGCTCCAAACCACCTCGATGCCGGTCTCGATGCGCTCGCACCGGGCCCGCAGCAGCGGGATCTTCGGCTGTAACGGATCGGCCAGCGAGTCCGGATCGACCGGCAACGGCCCGAACACCTCTTCACCGAGCAGCGCCCAGATCCGGGTGTCGTCGAACAGCATCTCGATCCGGACGTGGTCGGCATCCGTCGGGATCGCCGCCCGCACCACGTAGGTCGCCTGGATCTCCTCGAGGTCGCCGATGACGATGGTGGTCGGATCCTGGCCATCGCGCGCGAGCACTTCGGCCAGAGCGAGACGGGTCCGCCCATAGGGCGTCTGCTGAAACTGCGCCTCGAGCACCGCCAGGTCGGCGGGGTGCAGCTCGATCGCGCGCGGCCCGGCGCCGCGCATCCGGAGGATGCCCCATTCGCGGCCGAGCCGGGTCCGGATCGAGCCGTGCTTCCACTCGGTCCCGAGATCCGTGTCGCAGTCGAGAGCGAGCACGTTCCCGTTCGCGCCGGCGACGCCGAAGACGGACGGCCCCTTCAGGAACCACAGGTCGCAGAGGACGTGGTCGCCCGGGTAGATCAGGCGCCCGTCCCATTCGGTGACCACGGTGCGCGAGGCGCCGCGGAACACCGACACCAGGGCCAGCCATTTGGCATGGCGATAGGCATGGTCGCCGTCGACGATACCCGGCACCTTGTAGCGCTTCGGGGTGCGCGAGGGGACGCCGTAGCTGAAGCGTGCCTCGTCCGGCCGCTTCGGATCGCCGTCGCGGTCGAACTCGACGATGACGTCGCCGCCCTCGCCGAGGACCTGGAAGCTGGCGCTTCCGGAGTCGCGCACGATCTGCCGGCGGGTGAGGACGTGGCGCGGCTCGGCGCGGCTCTCGTCGCGCACGAACGAATGCACCGCACCGACCTTCACCGGATCGGCCCGCACCGGCAGCAGCACCGTACCGGCGGCCTCCCAATAGGACGAGACCTCCGGCAGGGCGCCGTCGAAGGTGTCGTCCTTCGTCAGCTCGCCGGCGTAGTGGAGCGCCTTCGCGGCGTCGAAGCCGTCGGACCTATCGAGGCCGTACTCGTTGCGCACGAGGTCGGCGACGGCCCACACCGCCTTGCGCGTCGGCTGCTCGATCCAGGCGTTCCCGTTCCACACCGGGAGGATGCGGGTCGCGAGGACGCCGACGTCGCTGAAGGCCGCGAAGGACAGCCCCGGGCCGGCGCGGACCTGGATGACGATCTCCGTCGTCACCGGCCGGATGCGGACGTCGTCGACGATGCCGACCAGTTCGTCCCAGGTCGCCTTGTTCTCGGCGAAGGCCGCCTCGGGGTAGAGGTTCTGCCCCTGGACCTCATAGGCGCCCTCCGCCGGCAGGCGCACCGTCCTGGTGAAGCGCAGGGCGGCACTCGGGCTCAGAACCGGCCCAACGGCATCGCGCAGCAGCTCGAACGGCGCGCCGATCGGCGTGCCGGTGACCGGATCGATGCGGCGCGCGGTGAAGACGACGCCGACGAAGCCGGCGGCCTGGCGCCCGGCCGATGACGTGCGGGACACTGACGGGTACGACCAGGACAGCAGCGCCTGATCGACCACCACGCCCTGCGGCTGCAGCCGGAACCACGGGGTGACGGCCGGATTGCCGTTCGGCCGCGGCAGTTCCTGCCCCGCGACCTCGCCGCTCGAAATCGCGTCGCCGACGGCGAGATGCGAGGGCGTCTCGTACAGGAACTCGACGGCGTTGCCGGCGACGTTGAAGGGCGGAACGAGACCGTCCTGCCGGGTCCAGAACGTCGACTCGCCGGCGCGGATGGCGTTCACCTGGAACTTGCCGAGGCCGAGCGTCATCCGCTTGGTCAGCACCATCGTGTCGCCGTCGTAGCGGAAGAAGTCCCGCTGCGAGAGCGGCGGCGTCGACCAGCATGTCCCGTAGAGCAGCGGCTTGCGCGCGCCCGGGCGCGGCACATTCCCGCCGCCGCTCACGCTGTACAGCGTCCGGTTCTTCGCCTTCGCGCCGGCACCGTTGGCGAGCTGCGCCGCGGCGCCGAGCGCCACGCCGCCCACCACCATGCCGACCTGGATCGCGGTCGCGAGCGTGCCCGTGGTGGCGCCGACGCCGGCGCCGAACACCGCCGCGCCCGCCAGCGCCGGCGCCGCGTAGGGCGCGATCGCGATCAGCGCGATCGAGGCGATCGCCAGCCCGATCCCGAGCGCGCTCTTGCCGCCGCCGCCGCTGCTCCCCCCGCCGCCGAGCGGCAGGATGGTGATGACGACGACGTCGCGCGGGCCGACGAGGGTACGGCTCCACATCGCGCGCAGGCGGACGGTGGCGTCGCTCGGGACGAGGGAGGCCTCGCCGATCGCATTGCGGTGCACCGACACGAGAATGCGCCGGCCGACCGGGCGGTGACGCGCCACGATGGTGGAGAGACGCCGGCGGCGACCGGTCAGCCGGATCGGTTCGCAGCGGGCCTGGCCCGCCACGTTGCTGAAGGCGACGAGCGTCATCGATCAGACCGGGAAGTGGTAGGAGAGGCGCCAGCGGCGCGACTGCGCCAGCTCGAGCGGGAAATCGTCGATGACGCCGTGCGGGGTGTCGCCGTGCCAGATCCGACCGCCGCCCTCGGCGAGCCAGACGCCGCAATGGTGCTCGCGGCCACGGGCGCGGCCCATCAGCACGAAGGCGCCGTCGATCGGCGCCGAGATCTCGCGCCAGGTGCGGCGCTCCGGATGCGAGCGGAAGGCCTCCACGCGATCGCGGAAGCCCATCCCCTCGATCTCGACGAGCGGCAGGGCGCGGCCGAACAGCTCGCGCTCGATCAGGCTCGCCGCGTGCCAGCAGTTGAAGGTGACGGGATCGTAGGGCCGCCGGCGCAGACCAGCGAGGAAACCGGCCCGCTCGATCACGAGAACAGTCCGGGGTAGCTCGCGCGATCGAAGAAGGCGTTCGGCCCCGTTGGGACGTTGACGTCGCGCCCGTCTTCCCAGGACAGGGTGCCCTCGGCCGTGTCGGCGGTGAGATCGACGACGGCAAGGCGCAGGCCGTCGATCACCTCGTCCGGCCCGGTCAACGCATCGAGGGCACCGGGCAGGACGCGGTACTGACGGAAGGTGACCAGGATCGGCTCGTTGTAGCCGATCGCGCCCTTCAGGTGCCCGTGCAGCAGATCCGAGACGTTATCCATCTGGACCTTGCCGTCGGTCGGGCCGTCGTGGTCGGCGCCGGCGCGCACGAAGGTGAAGCCGCAAGGCGTGTGCGGAACCGCGGCGCCGCCTTCATCGATCGGCAGGCCGACGGTCTCGGCCGGTTCGCCCGTGGCCGTGTCGAGGCCGGTCACGACGAAGATGGGCTTGTCGAAGCTCGCGTGGTCGAGCTGCGCCGCGGTGATGGTGACGCCGTCCTCGTCGCCGGAGGCGTAGGACTCGGCGAGCGCCGCCTTCAGGGTCATGACCGGCTCACCAATCGTAGATGCGGAGGGTGAAGGACACGCGGCTGTGCGGGCCGAGATCCTGCTCGGATACGGCACCGTCGATGCGGCAGGTTCGGATGCCGAGCCGGCCGGAGGGGAGCCGCACGGGCGCGGTAAAGCGCCGGGCGCCCTTGTTGAGCGTGAGGCGGACGAACCGGGCGAAGACCTGGAACTGATCCCGGCTCAGCATCAGGACGATGGTGCGCGGCGTCTCGTTGGTGAGGGTGCGGGTCCGTGTGCGGCCGGGCCCGTCATCCATCGGGGTCGTCTTCGGCGGCTCGAAAAGCTGCGACGTGCCGAGAGAGGCCGCCAAACCGACAAGGTCCGGCAGGCCCGGGGGCCATGCTGCGATTGCCATTGCTCGGCCTCTGGCTCAGCCCCTGCGGGTCTCGGGTCCGCTGACGGCGCCGGCGAAGGCGCCCTGGCCGCGGGCGGCACGCTTGCCGATCGCGCCCTCAAGATCGCGCAGCAGGATCTCGGTCCCGCCGCCGGCGCTGCGGCGCACCTCGGGAGCAGGGGCCGCCATGGTGCGTTGATCGATGATCTGCACCGTGCCGCTGCCCATGCCGCCGAACCCGCCGCGGGCGATAGGCACCACGCGGCCGTTGGAGTCGGGGACGAAGATCTCCTGCCCCATCTCGCCGACGGTGTAGGGGCGGCCCGCCGTCACCGGGCCGCCGTTGGCGCGGAAGACGGAGGCAACCATGCCGGCGAGACCGCCGACGGCGTTGCCGCCCTGGCTGGCCGCCGGCGCCGTGCCGAGCAGGCCAGCGAGCGGCCCTTGCCCCGTCATGAGGGCCTGCAGGCCGCCGCGGACCATCATCTTCGACACGTCGAGGAGGATGTTCTGCAGGCCCTTTCCTTCGAGGATCGCATCCCCGAGGGCGTCGGAGAGCGTGTTGCCGAAGTGCCGGGCCGCATCCGCGGTCTGGCGCTCCTGCTGCTCCAGGTCCTGGAGCTTGTCCTTGTAGGTCGCGACGGCCTCCGAGGCCGCCTTGGTCTTCGCGATCTGCGCCTCGGTGAGGGTGATGCCCTGTTGCTCGGCCGTCTCGCGCAGCTTCGCCAGATTGATGGCTGCAGCCTTCTCGGCGTTCGATTTGCTGAAGGCCTCGGTCTCGGCCTTCAGCCCCGCCACCGACTTCTCCAGGCTGTTGATGAAGGTCTCGACGGCGTCGGTGCCGCCCTCGCTGCCCTTCGAGCCGGTGGGCTTCACCCCGATCCCGTACTTTTCGGGATTGATCACCATGTCGAGCGGCCGGCGCGGGGGCAGCGGCACGTTCTGAAGTGCACCAGGCGGGGGCGGCGGCAGCTCCGGGCCGATCGGCTTGTCGTACAGCGTGCGGGTGCCGTAGGCTTGGTCCCGCAGGCCTTCCTGCGTGATGCCGGCCATCGCGACCGCCGCATCTTTGACCGTCCCGAAATAATCCGCGGCCAGGACGCCCGCGACCGCGCCTGCTTTGTCGCCGAACAGCTTCCCGAAGAACCCCCTGGCGCCCTCGGCCTGGACGTCTTGGACCTTGTTGTAGAAGGTGCCGAGGTTCTTGGTCGCTGCGGCGATGCCCTCGACGATGCCGAGCCAGGTGTCCAGGATCACCCGGCCGCTGCCTTCCAGCGCCACCGAGACGAGCAAGAAATCGCTGATCGTCTTGTAGGCCGTATCCAGGCGGTCGCGGAACTCCTGCGCCCGATCGACCTCTTCCTGCTTCACCAGGTCGTCGCGCTGCCGGTCGAGGGCCGAGGCGATCGCCTCGATATCGAGGCGACCGGAGCGCAGCAGTTCGGCCGTCTCGCTGCCGAACAGCTTCTCGCCCAGGTCGATCGCGGCGAGGCGATCGCCGAGGTTCATCAGCTCGCGCATCGCCTGCAGGGCGGCGCGGATCCGCTCCTCGTTGTTCCCGGCGGCGCGGTACTGCGCGAGGCCCTCGCCCTCGTAGTTTCCGAGGTAGCCGGAGTCGAACAGCTCCGAGAGGCGTTTCTTGATCGGGTCCTCTTCCTCGAAGCGCGGGGTGACGGCCTTGCCGGCGCTCTTCAGCATCGCCTCGACCTCGGCGACTTCAAGCTTTGCCGACTTGGCGCCTTCGAGGAAGCGCTGCCAGAACTCCACTCCGACACCGGCACGGCTGGCGTTGTCGCCGAGCGCGATGAACCGCTCGATCTGGGCGTTCGCCTGCTCGATGGCAGACGAGACGAACGCGAACCCCGCCACGGCCGCGGTGAGGCCGACGACACTGCCGACCACCAGCGGCGAGGCGGCGAGCACCCGCATGGTCTGGGCCGCCTCGTTGCGCACCACGCCGAACGCGAAGGAGGCCTGTGCGCGCGTCGCGGCCGAGACCCCGGTCATCAGGACGCCGGCGGTTCGTGTCTCGGCTGCGGCGCGCCCCATCGCGCTGGCGGCGGCAACGATCGAGAGATTGGTGTTGGCCGCCGTCGAGAGACCGGCATTCGCCACCGTGAGGGCGTCCCGGCCGACGTTGCTCGCCAGCGTCTTGAAGGTCGCCGCGTAGCCGCCGTTGGCCTGGATGCCCGTGTTCATGGCATCCGAGACCTTGATCATGTTCGCCACGACGGATGCGGCGAGATCCTGCATCCCCGACTTCGCGGCGGAATGGTCCGTCGCGAAGCGGATGCGGAGCGGTTCGGCCATGGGGGAGGTCCGCTGTCAGAGGTTGCCGGCGGCCATGGCCTCGGCCCGGGCGGCGAAGAAGGCGTCGAGGCTGGGCTCCTCGGGCTCTTCGTCGGGCTTGGCTCCGGAGTGGAATTGCCGGAAACCTTCGAACATCGCCGCCATCTCGGGCAGCGTCAGCGCGTCGACCTGGCGGGGCGTCAGCCCCATCATGCCGCCGGATCGATAGAAGACGGAGAGGTCTCCGGGGCTGCGTCGTTCGCCCCCTCCGCCGCCGGATTTCCCGGCGCCGGCACCCCGGAGACGGCTGCCTCGAGGATGCTGCCGGCGAGCTGCAGGTTCTCGGCCAAGGGACGGCCGAACACGTTCCAGCGCATCAGCGTCTCGGCATCGGCCTGCGAGAGGCCGCCGCCGATCAGCCCGAGCCGGATCGTCTCGACGATGTCGTGGGCGAAGAACCGGTGTGCCGCGAGCCGCACCATGATCTCGCCGATGCCGGCGTTGCAGCGCCGCTCCAGCTCACCGATCTCGCCGATGCGCAGCTCGAACTTGAGCGTGCGGCCGGCGAAGTCGGCGTGGAGCGCGGTGGCGGAGGTGTCGGTGCGCATCAAGCACTCGCATCCGTCCAGGCCAGTCGGCCTTCGCCGCGCATCTGGCCGGTGTACTTGACGACGCCGCCGGCGTCGGACTGGATCTGCAGGTTCTCGTAGAACACCGCGCCGTCCCAGTGGCCGCCGCCGTCCGCGGCCGGCTTGGCCAACTGGATCTGCAGGTAGGTCGGCACGCCCGAGTCCATGTCGGCCTCCATCTGCCGATAGCTCTTCGGATCGGCCACGCCCGACACGCTGACCGACCAGGCCGAGCCCTTCGCCAGCGAGCTGCGTGCCCACACGGCATCGGGGTTGTCGCAATCCGGGGTCGTGGCGTCGTCGTATTCCATGGTCTTGGTCAGACCCTTGGTGGTGACGGTGCACATGAACTTCGGGGCGACATCGGTGGGGCCGGTCTTGCGCATCACGCGCAGATCCTTGCCCCCAAAGGGCTTGGGCTGGGACATTCGTAGTCTCCGGGGTGTTGGGGGGAGGGGGATCAGCCAGCCATCAGGCAGGCGACGTCGAACCAGACGGTTTTGATGGCGCCGGGGTCGGTCACGTCGCCGGCGCCGTTGATCTTCAGCTCGTCGAGAAAGCCGTCGTCGGCTGGGAGCTGCACCTTCGCCACCGCGGCGATCGCCGCCCGGGCGATCGTCCAAGCCGGCGTCCGGTCGAAGTCGGCCGACTCCGCGAACACCTTCGCGGTCACCTGCCAGGCGTAGCCACAGCCGGTATCGACGGGCAGCGTGCGGATCGGGCCCATGGCGATCCACGGCAGCTCGGCGGCGCCGTCATCGCTTGGGACGCCGTCGAACACCTTGTCCTGGACGAGGGCCGCGACCTCGGGCGAGGCGCGCAGCAGCTCCATCACGCCGTCACGAAGGGCGAGTTCCGGGATCATAGCGGCTCGTTCAGGGTTTCGGCCTGGCGCTGGCCCCGCTCCTCCATCACCGCGTCGACGGCGGGGTAGAAGTACGGCTGCGGCTGGGTGCCGGGGTGGGTGCGGGCCGATGTCCGGTTGGCATTCGCAACGCGGTAGCGCCGGCCGGTCTCGGGGTTGAAAGCGCCGGCGCGCGAGCGACCGCCGACCTGGACGGTGCCGCCCCGCCGGCCGCCCCGAACGCCGGCCTGCGTGCCGTGCTCGACGAGGAAGGCGTAATCCATGTCGAACCGGCCGCGCGGGTTGATCGCGCTCGCCGAGACCGTCCAGACGTCGTCGGCGAGCTGCGCCTGGATGCCGCCGAACAGTCGGCCGCTGTCCCGCGGGACCGCGGCCTGCGCGCGCTCGACGATGTCGGCCGCCGCCTCCGCGTCGATGCTTTTGGAGCGCAGCACGAGCTTCACGCTGTACTGCGCCAGAGCGTTGGCGAAGGCATCGACGCCGCTGACGGCGCCCCAGCCGATCTTGCCGTAGGAGAGGAGATCTCCGACGCCGATCATGCCGAAGCCTTCCGGCGGCTCACCTTGATCCAGAGCCAGCCCGAGCGGTCGGACGGCTGCACCGACTCGATCGCCATGTCGCGGCCATCGATCACGGCGCGATCGGCGACGGTGAGGCCGCGGGTGCGGGCCGTATCCCGCACGCAGATGCTGCCCTCGATCGCGTCGGTGAGCGAGCCCGCCTCGGCGAGCGCCCGGCCCGAAAGCGGCCGGAAGGCGCAGGCGACCTTCAGCAGCTCGGCGAAGGGGCCGCGCCCCTCCGGCTTGCCGGGTACCCGCTCGCGCCGCATGAAAGTGACGCGCTTGTCGAGTTGGCCCGCCTGCATGGCTCAAACCCCGATGGCGCGGAAGGGATTGAGCAGACGCTCGACCGTCGGGTTATCGACGAGGTTCGCTTGCGTCTTGCCGTCCCGGTTGTCGTAGAGATCCGCGACCATCAGCAGGATCGCGGCGCGGATGGGAGCCGGCACGTCATCGCCGGTGCCGTAGCCGGCCGCGAACGTGATGCGCCAGGCGGCGGGGTGGGCGTCGGCCTCGGGCCAGGACACGCCGCCAGCGGTGATGACGGCGACCCGCTCGGCCGGCAGGCGCACGGTCTCCCATGCGTCGGCCGGCACCTCCTGATATCGCCCCCCGATGCGCCTCTCGACCTTCTCCACCTCGCGGAGCGGAGGTAGCTCGAGGACGAAACCCGGCACTCTGCCGGCAGCCTCGTCGGCCGGGCGATCGGCGCTCGCCTGCCAGCGCTGGGTCAGCAAAGCCCGCCCGAGCGTACCCTGGCCGCGGCCGTCCAGGTGCCCGACCGCGCCGGCGATCGCTGCCTCGAGGAGATCGATCTCCAAGGGATCGGCGTCGGCCGGGTCGAGGCGGAGATGCGCGCGAGCCCGGGACAGGGCGACAACGCTGCCCGTCGGCGGGGTCAAGCGAACATAAACCAGCGGCGCCGCGGGCTGGCGGCTGCTGAAGGCGTTGCGGTACATGTCCGGAATACCCGTAGGATCGCCAGAGCGGGCCGTGGACGGCGATCAGGCGCTTTCGGCGCCGGTAGTCAGCGCGGCGTTCTGCTCTGCGAGGGCGGCGACCTGGATGCGCAGGGCATCGCGGTCGGCCTCGGCGTCGGCGAGCGCGGTCTCCAGCTCGGCGACGCGGACGCGGAGATCCTTGGCGGCCTTCTCCGATGCCGCGGCTGTGGGCGCCACCTCGGCGATCCCTGCCTTGGTCCAGGCCTCGCCGATGCGATCCTCGACGGTGACGATTTCGCCGTGCGTGTAGGAGACGTCGCCGGCCATGGCGGTCAACATGCGGATCTTCATGGTCCGGCCCCGATTTTGCGATGGTGGAGGGGGGCCGGGCGGGTTCAGCACCGCCCGGCGGTGAGCCTCAGGAAGCGGCGTGCTGGAAGGTCTTCAGCGCGTCGTTCGAGGCGTCGATCAGGTCGCCGTCGTGCCGCGACCACGCCAGGAAGGCGACCTGGCCCTTTTCGAGGTAGCGGCTGTCGGCGAAGCGGAAGAGCGTCACCGCCATCACGTCGCGGATCAGGTACTTCTTGAAGTCGCCGAACAGGATCGACTTCGCGGAGGCCGCCATTACCGGCATGTGCTGGTTGATGGTGTAGCCGTAGCCGAGGATGTCGTTGGCATCGCCGCCGGTCACGCCCGGGCGCCACAGCGGGCGGCCCTGGCTGTCCTTCAGCTTCTTCAACGCCTTCAGCGACTGATCGTGGAACATGTAGCGGCCGTTGGTCCGGTAGGCCGGATCGACCGAATGCTCCAGATCGACCAGGTCGTCATAGGTGACGCTGGCGAGCTGGCCCGCGGGACCGACCTTGCCGGAGGCCGCCGCAACCACGGCGCCGCGCGGCTGGTTCACGCCGGTGCCGACGGTGAAGTGGCGGTTGGTGACGCGGGCGATGCGGTTGGCGAGGGCGACGTTGACGTAGCTCTCGATGTCGATGCGACTGTCCTGCAGCAGCTCCAGCGGCACCACCACCACCTTCGAGGAGTACTTGAAGGCGCCGATGTCGAGGGTGCCGAAAGTGATGTCGCCGGCGCTGGCCGCGACGCTCTCGCCGACGATCTCGCCCTCGTTGCCCGTCTCGTCGACGGTCGGGTAATCGATCGCGTTGCCGGAGTCGGTCTGGATGATCTGCGCGACCTCGCGCATCCCGCCGAACGTGGCCATGCGCTCCAGCATGGTGTTCGAGAAGTCGCGCGGGGCGAGGAAGCCGCCGGCCGAGCCGGTCCCGACGGACTGCGCCCCGTAGATGCGCTGGGCCTCGTCACGGCGCGCCTTCACGTGGGCGCGCTGCTCGTCGTCGAGGCCCTCGTGACCGGCGCGAGCCCAGGCGTTGAAGATCGCCTTCTCGCGGGACAGGATCGCGGTGTTCTCGTCGATCGAGCGGCCGTCGCGAGCGGAGACGCCGCCGGCGCGCTGCTCCAGGCTGTCTTCGATCGTGAGGATGCGATCGTGGCGCGCGATCTGATCGTCGAGGCGATCGATCTCGGCGTAGATGCCGTCGACCTGGTTCTTGACCGCGTCGGTCCAGTCCTTGCCGGACTTGGTGTCGAGAATGTTGCGGGCCTCGCGGGCCTTGGCGGCGCGCTCTTCGCGCAGGGCCTGAATGGACTGCGTCATCGTCCTGTTCTCCAAAAAAAATGCCGCCCTCGGGCGGCTGTGTCTCGGGATGCTGCGGAGCCGGCGCGCCGGCGTTTCAGGCGGCGCGCTCGATCAGGGCGAGGCGCGCTTCGGCACGCTGCCGATCGGCGGCGAGCGCATCGAAGGGAGTAAGCGTGCGCTGCTTCAGGGCGCGCGGGGCGTTGCGGTAGGCCGAGAGATCGAACAGGTTCTTGGCCGTCGGCGCCTCAGGATCGCGCTCGGCCGGCGCCTCGTCGGGCTCGTCCTGCTCCGGGTCCGAGGGCTCGGCGGTCTCGCCGGCCTTGCGATCGCAGAAGCCGTTATCGACCGCTTCGTCCGCCGTGAACCAGGTCTCGGCCTTCATCCAGGCCAGGACCTCGTCCTCGCTCTTGCCGGTGCGGCGCACGTAGTCGCCGACGATCGCGAGGCCGACCTTGTCCAGGACGGCCGCCGAGGCGCGCAGCTCGTCGGCACTGCCGACGGCGTAGGTCCACGGCTGATGGATCATGACGAAGGCGCCCTCCGAGATCTCGATCTCGTCGGCCGCGAGCATCAGGAAGGACGCGGCCGACGCCGCGAGCCCGTCGATATGCGCGACGACCTTCGCCGCGTGTTGCTCGAGCGCCGTCTTCATCGCCCTGGCCGCGAACACGTCGCCGCCCGGGCTGTTGATCCGGAGGTGGATCGTCGAGGCCTCGACCGCCGCCAGTTCGCGCACGAAGCTCTGCGGGTCGATGCCGTAGTAGTCGCCGATCGCGCCGTAGACGTAGATCGTCGCCTCGTCCGAGCCCTCTTCCGCCTTCACGCGGAAGCTGCTGCGGTCGCGGTTGGCCTCAAGGAGCTGCAGCAGCTTCTTCATTGTCGGTCGGTCCTTGCTTTGCCGGCCCGGTCCAGGTGGCGAGCACGTCGCCCTCGGGCCTCGCGCGGTCGTTCTGCTTGCGGCGCACCTCGTTGGCGGTCATCCAGCCCGGGCCGGACGAACCGCCGAGGGCCAGACGGTACGCCTTGAACCGGCTCTCGATGTTGCCGCGCACGAGGACATCCCGGTCGAACTCGGCGAGGTAGCGGGCCGCGTTCGGACCCGGCCGAGCTGGACGGCCGCGACCGTAGAGCTTGTGGTTGACCTCGTCCTCGATGGCGCAGAGGTGCGGGTCGAGGGTGTAGGTCACGAAGCCGATGCCGAGCGCCTCGATGCCCGAGCCCCAGCTCGTTTCGTCCATCCCGAGGAGGAAGCGCGGCACACCGAAGATGCGGGCGATGTCCTCGATCTGGAACCGGCGGGTATCGAGGAGCTGGGCGTCCTGCGCCGAGATCGGGATGACCTTGTACTCGCCGCCCTGGTCGAGGACGGCCGGGCCGGAATGCCGCCCCTCGCCGCCGAAGGTCCGGCGCCAGTAGCCGCGGAACTCTTCCTTCTCGGGGGCGCCGATCTTGGCGCCGGCGGGATAGCTGACGTAACCCGACGGCGTGGCGTCGTTCTCGAAATACTTGCGCGCGAACCGGTCCGCCTCGATGCCGAGCCCGACCGCGCTCCCCATCGCCTGGATCGGCGTCTTCGCCTTCAGCCCGTCCCACTCGGCCGAGCCGGGGACGTGGAGCACGTCGTCCTGATCGCAGACGATGGCGCGGCCGTCGTCGAGCGTGAGGCCGTAGCGGAGCCGGTCGTTGTTGAGACTGATCCGGACCCGGTGGAACGGCACCGGCCATAGCGCGACGGGTTCGCCCGAGGCGCGTCGCTCGATCCACGAGACCCCGTTGCCCTCCAGGAGCATCTGCGCGATCGTCGAGCGCACCCACATGGTGCGAGACATTCGCGGGTTGGGCCGGATGCGGAGCAGGTCGGCCGCCGGCGGTCTGGAGTCGCCCTCGCGATCGCCGTCGTCCAGCTCGCGGTACGTCTTCAGCGGCAGCATCGCCGAGGCGAAGGCCAGGATCGACACGCACCGGTAGACCGCCGAGTGGCGCATCGCCGTCGCCGGCGAGATGGAGCCGCCGAGGCCGCCCGGGAGCATCCTGTCCCAGGCTTCGGCGTCGGAGGAGACGAATGACGTCGATGCCTCGACGGGGGCGGCGCCGGCCTTACGGCCCCAACCGAACAGGGACCAGGCCATCGGGCCTCCTCAATAGTCGATGAAGCCCTTGCTGCGGCCCTGCTCCTCACCCGACATGTGCCGGGCCAGCGCCATCATGTGCGCAACGGGGCCGTCGATCTTGTTCTCGGCGCGCTCTTTGCGCGGGTAGACGTTGTCCTTCGCGTCGGGCTTGGCGACAACGTTGGACAGCATCCACGTGAAGACGGGGTCGGCCGCGTGCGCGATCGCCCGCGAGCGGATCAACCCGTCCATCTGCTTCATCGGCTCGCTGAAATTCAGTACCAGCGGCCGGACCTCGATGCAGGGGATTCCCTCGTTCGTCAGCGCCGTCACCAGCATGGTCGCCTGTGCCGGATCGAACGCCACCTCTTCGAGCTGGTAGTCCCCGCGCAGGCCGCCGTGTCGCTGTCCGTCCTCGCCCTGCTCGCCCGCGATCGCGTCGAGGATCGCGAAGTAGTCGATCATCTCGCCGTCGGTCTGAGTGATCCACTTCTCGGGCGCGTCGCGCCAGCCGCGGTAGTGCTCGGCCTCGCCCGCCTCGATCGCGGCCTCGGGCAGGAAGTAGAGCCCGAAGCGTGCGTACTGGAACCCGGCCTCGCGCAGTTCGGCAGCGGCCGGGCAATCGCAGCGAGATAGCTCGAAGATCACCTCCAAAGCCGCGATATCGACCTTGGATGCCAGGTCCATGCCGACCCGGCAGGGCTGGCCCTTGAAGTCCTCGATCTTCAGCCCGGGCCGGGCGCTCTCCATCCAGCGCTGGACGTTGAAGTAGGCCGCCCGCGACTGCACCCACACATTGAGGTGCTTCGTCTTGAAGACGCCGGCCTTGCGGGCGTTGTTGCGTGCCGCGCGCTGGCGGGTCTGCAGGTATTCGCCCGAGACCGAAACGTCGAAGTTCGGGTTGGCCTTGCGCAGGGCCAGATCCGACGTCCAATCGTCGTCGGGATCGACCGTGTAGATCAGCGAGAACAGCTCGGGGTCGTCGAGGACGCCTTCGAGCACCTTCTGCGCTTCGAGCTGCAGCGCGTAGCAGGGGCCGGCGAGGTTGTCGCCGGCGGTGGTGATGATGACCAGCAAGGGCTGCTCGCGCGCGCCCATGCCGGTTTCCATCGTGTCCACCTGCACGTCGGTCTCGTGCTCGTGGTATTCGTCGTGGATCGAACACGAGGGCGAGGCGCCGTCGCCCGGCGTGCCGATCATCGGCTCGAACCGCGAGCCGTTGCCGAGGATGTGCAGGTTCTTGGCGTTGACCGAGATGCCGAACGCAGAGACGAGCTGCGGCGTCTTCTGCGCCATCAGCTTGGCCGGGCGGAACACCTCCCAGGCCTGCTTCTCCGATGTGGCGCCGGAATACACCTCCGACCCGTGCTCGCCGTCGGCGGCGAACATGTAGAGCCCGACGCCGGCGGCCCAGGTGCTCTTCGCGTTCTTCCGCGGAATGAGGAAGAACGCCTTGCGGTAGCGGCGCAGGCCATCGACCTTGCGCACCCATCCGAACAGAGCGGCCGTCTTGAACAACTGCCAGGGTTCGAGCTTCAGCCGCTCGGCCTTGCGCGCCCACTTCCCCTTGGTGTGGGGCATCAGCTGGACGAACTTGCAGACCTTCGAGGCCTTCCGATCGTCGAAGCGGTACGGGAACCCATCGGCGTACTGTTTGACGAGATCGTCGAGGTGCCGACGGCAGGCGAGCACGATCCATTTGCAGGCCGGGATCGTGCCGGCGACCACGCCGCGCGCATAGCCGTGCGCAGCCGCGACGTGCGGGCACCCCGTCGTCATGCACTCGCGCCTGCCTCAAAGATCGTTGAATGGGTTGGACTCGGGCGGTGTGACGGCCGAGACCTTCGAGCGCGCCGCCGGCGACAGCCCGAACTCGGAGAGCAGCGATTGCGCGTGCCGCATCGCCTCGCTGCGCATGGCGACCTCGGGCCGCCCGCGCACCATGGTCCCGCTCTTCGTCTCCGAGGTGTAGACCCGGCCCAGGTCTTCGATCACCGCGGTGCAGACCTCCACCTCCTCGAGGCGGGACGCCAGCATCGACAACATCGCCGTATCGTCGGGAGATGCGATCCCCATTCCGGCGATGATGGCGGTGAGCTGGTCGAAGATCTCCGCCCCGCGCTCACTGAGCCATTCCGGCGCCTCGGCCTCACCCTCGCTCGCCGTCGGCGCATCAGGGTTCATGCGGCAGGGCTGCGCCGTACCCGCGAGTTGCTTCAGCGCATCCGGTTTGCGCTTGCGACCCGCCATCTCCGGACCCTCAACTTTTTGTCTTCATTTTGCACAGGCGAGAAATTTATTAGAATACCGGTCGTTGTCGGCACCGCCGTCAACTTTCGACCCCGCCCCGGGTGCGTCGATATTCTTCCAATGTCATCAGCCCCTTAGCCTGATTGCAGGCTCGACAGGTGCAGTTGATGTTGTCGTAGGTGTGCGTGCCACCACGACCGAGAGGCACGTCATGATCCGGTTCCGGTGCGCGCGGATCGGTCGTGCCGCGCAACTCCGGCGGCGTGCTGACGCCACAGATGATACAGACCCAACTATCACGCTCGAACACGACGATAGGATCGATTGGCTCGACTGCGGTGCAGCGCATCAGCGCGCGCCGCTTGCCCTTGTCGCGGTTGTTGGGGAACCGAGCGCGGCAGACCTCTGAGCAGTACGTCTGCCGCTGATCTCGATGTCCCGGCGTGAACACGGCCCCGCAGCCCGGACAGGATCGAGGCTGATAGCGTGACGGATTGCGCTTCTCGACTTGGTACTTGGCTCTGCATTCCTTGGAGCAGAAGCGTCGCTGTCTTCCGGTGAAGCTCCCGCTGCATCGCTCGCACCGCTGCAGCTGCGCCCTCTTGCTCGCTGCTTCTGCGCGGCGCTGCTCCTTGAGCTCGATCTGATACGGCGAGAACCGACCTCGCAGCGGCCGGCACTCCTCACAGAAGCGAGGCCGCCGACCCCTGGTCAGCGGCTTCGTATGGTCCTTCCCGCATAGTGAGCAGCGGATGGTGATCGTACTGGTCACGCCGTCATCGCTCGGCCGATGGCGATCAGGTCATCCACGATGCTCTCGCCGAGGTCATCGCTGTGCTCCGCAAAGCGCGCCTTCATGCACAGGCCCTCAAGGGTCCGCGCCGGGATGAGCACAAGTGCGTTGGCAGCTTCCGTCACGGCCCGCGCCGCGCGGGCGAGTGCCGCCTCGGCAGCGGTGAAGCCGACTTCGTCCTCTGCGACAGCCAGTGCAGCCGTCCATTCGCGCGTCAGCTTGGCAGCGCGGCTGTCGGCGAGTTCGTGAGCGCGCGCCTCGAGCGCCCATGCAACCTCGATCGCTTCGTCCTCCGCATGGGCGAGCCGCCCGAGTTCGGGCGCGCGTGCCAACAGGTCGACGTCCGGATGCACGCCGTTGGCGTGGACCGGTAGGTACATGAGTGTCGTTGCACCGAGGCCAGCGAGCAGCGCTCGCCGACCCGTGCTATGGGCACGGTCAGCCATTGTCGATCTCCACAGGATCGGTGGTGGTCAGGGCCGTAGCGGTGTTGGAAGCACCGTTGCGGCCCGCTTTTTATGAGCATATAAAATGCTCATGTCAATTGATGGGCTCAAGAAACGGGGTCGTGGTCGCCCGCAGGTGGATAGCGAGGTCGTCCGCTCTCGCGTGCATCGACCGCTGCTCGACGCTCTCGATGCGTGGGCCAGGGACCAGGCCGACCAGCCCGACCGGGCCGAGACGGTGCGCCGCCTCCTGGCCGACCACCTCCGCGCCAAGGGCTATCTCAAGCCCTGATGGATCGCCGCCGTCTTGGCCGCCGCGCGCTCCTCGCGCTGGATCTCACCGTCATGACAGGGAGCGCAGACGCTCTCATGATTGTCAGGATCGACGAACAGCCCCCAATCACCGCGATGCGGCTTCCTGTGGTTGACCACAGTCGCGGGGACGACGTGGCCCCGAGCAAGGTGGCGCTCACATAGCGGCTGCTTTGAGAGTTGAGCCAGCCGAGCCGCCCTCCATGCCGCGAGGCCGTACCAGAGGCGCCAGGGGCTTCCCCGGCGCCTCTGTGCATCGTGGTATCGCTTGGACGCTGCCTTCGCTTCCTCAGGCGTCCTGGCGCCGGCGGCCATGTGAACGGGTGGCCGCATCGGCATCGCAGGTTGCTTCCCTCAGGCCGCCAACCGACCGGCAGCGTGCTCTTCCAGCCGCTTACAGGCGACGTCGAAGTAGTGGGCCGAGACCTCAACGCCGATGTACGGCAGTCCCAGGTCAGCGCAGGCCTCGCCGATCGAGGCCGAGCCCATGAACGGATCCAGGATCGGACCGTCCATGACGCGCAGGAGATCCCGCATCAGCTCGACGGGCTTGGCCGCCATGTGCCGTTTCAGTCTCGGCACCGAGTAGCGGAAGGCGCCGGGTACGATCGGCCCCGCCATCGGCCGCGGCCCGTTGGTGCCCCACACCAGGTACTCAGCCTGATTGCGGTACCGGCCGAGCTGCGGCCGCACCGCCTCCGTCTTGTCCCAGGGCACGATGCCCCGCCAGACGAAACCGGCGACCTGGATGGCGTCGGTGGTGACGGGCAGCTGCCGCCAATCGGTGAACGCTCCGAGGATCGCCCCGGGCCGCATGGCGAGCCGGGCCCGGCTCATCCACAGCCCCGACCAGGCCAGGAACGACCGCTGATCACGATTGTCGCCGGCGAAGTCGGCATGGAGGTGCCGGTGCTCGCTGCCCTGATACTTCTGGCTCGGTGCTCGCGCGCGATCGCCGGCGTGCAGTCCACCGCTCGAATAGGGCGGATCGGATAGCACCCCACCGATCGAGCCCGGTTCGAGCCGCTCGAGGACGTCGAGGCTGTCAGCTCGGATCAGCGTAGCCGACCCGATCTGGACGACTTCCCGGAAGCCGGAAAGCAAAGCCCCGTGCCGATCGCTCGACACGGGGCTGGTCGACGCGCCGGGAGCGGACACGTCGAGGTTCGGCGGCTCAGTGGCCGCCGTGGAATAGATTTCGCGCATGGCCTCGTGCAGGGTGCCCCAGCCCCTCGAGGGGTGGCGGGGTGATCGCCGATCCGTTTCCGGAGCGGCTGTCTGCGGTCATGCGTGGGTCTCATCCACGCGGTTCGAGGTGTAGCAGCACCTCGGCTCCCGCCTCTTTTCAGAGCAGGATCAGTCTAGGCCCGAACGGGCCGATTGGCGATAGCGTCGGGCATCAGGTCCAGAGCGACCTCGGCGCGGCCCGCCTCGTCGTCGACGAGGATGTAAACGTGCAGCTCGCGCGCCCCGGCGTCCCAGGCCCGGCCGCGCCAGGCTGGGCCTGCCGAGTCCGGAGCGACGTCGATGATGCTGGCGAACCCGTCGGCCGCGCGCGCAACGGCGAAGGCGAGCCCGGCGCCGGCGCGCACGGGCCAATGGATGTCCAGCTCGTGCACCTGGACGACGTAGCGGCGCCCCGATCGGCCCCGCCAGGCGCTCAGACTGACCGAGCCGGGTCGATCGAGGTTCCAGCCCCGCAGGCGCTCTTCCCGGATCTCCGGAGGCGTGGCGCGGTCGGCCTGCAAGTCGCTGCGGGCTTGGCGCCATGCGAGCTGGCGCCTCACCGGACGTTGACCCGCGTCCAGGTGCGGGGACAGCCCTCGCACTTCACCCGCTCCATGACGATGCCGCGGCACGTCGAGTAGCCCACTGTGCGGGCCATCCCATCTTCGTGCTGTTGCTCGCAGATGCAGGGGAGCCGGCGCTTGGCGATGATCATCTCGCCCACGTCGACGTGCGCCCCGGCGACCTTCGTCGCCGGCGCGTTGGCTCGCTGTGTCACAGGCGATTCCCGGAGATGTCAGAGGAAGCCGTCGCCGGCGTGGTTCCTGAACAGCTCGCCGTCCTCGATGTAGCCGAGGGTCGTTTCGAGCTTGGCGTGCCGCATCTGCCGGGCGGTGAGCCGGAGATCGGCGCCGGCGTCGCCGGCGGATGTGGCGAAGCCCCGGCGCGTCGAGTGACCGCCGATGACGTTCGGATCGAGCCCAGCGGCCTCGCACCGGGCCTTGAGGATGCGGGCGAACTGGCCGGCGCTGAGCCGGTCGGCCGAGAGCTTGCCGCGATCGGCGCCGCGGAACACCGCGCCCTCTGTGATGCCGGAGGCCTTCAGCCAGGCATCGACCGCGGCCGGCACCTTCAGCTTGCCGTCCGGCACCGAAACCGTCTGGCCCTTGCCGGTTTGGTCCGTCTTCGAGCGCTGGAGTCGGATGAGGAGGCCCTTCCGGTGGCGCTCGATGTCCGGAACGTCGAGGGCGACCAATTCGGAGCGCCGGAGCGCCGCGCCGAACGCCAACAGGATCAGCGCCCTGTCGCGAACCGCAGCTAGGTCCTGGCCCCGCGTCTTCCGGATGACCTGGACGATCAGCTCGACCGTGAGGGCCTTCTTCTTGTTCGGCCGGCGCCCGAGGGTGTTGCGGATCCCGGCGAGGACCTGGCGCACGTCCTCGCGCCCGGTCGGGCTGTCATGCCCCTGCATCCGATGCGCCAGCGCGATCGCGGCGGTGCGCCGGTTGATCGTCGAGACGTTCCGGCCAAGCCCGGCCAGATGGGTGAGGTAGCGCGCGACCGTCAGGCCGAGCGCCGGGCAGGCCGTGAGCCCGTGGCTCGTGCAGAAGGCCTCGAAATCGCGCCAGTCGCTCGCGTAGGCCTTCTGGGTCGCGGCCGACCTCGACGCCGCCGCGAACCCGCGGACGGCTTGGTCGAGGTCCTGAAGCTCGGCGAGTGCTACCGCGCCGCCGGTGATCGGGGCTGGAAGATTATCGTGCATCCGATGTGGCCCCGTTCGGGTGCACTAGAACGGCAGTTATCGTGCATCCGCGCTCATCGGCGCCGAGCCGGCCCGAGGCGGAATTTCAGGGGCTGATTTGCCCCGCATCTTCGCATCGAGCTGACCCCCAGATGGTCGGGCTGCGATGGAAGGTCCGGCCCTCGGCTTCGAGCGAGGCCGCGATCGCCGCGCGCTTGGCCCGCTCGCGGCTGACCGCGTCGCGTTCTTGGTGTTCGGCGAGGGTGCACAACCCGTCGGCCCGGGCATCGAGGTCGCCAGCCATGGAGCGGAGTTTCGCCGCATCCTGGCGCAGCTCGTTGGCGAAGCCGCGAAGATCCCGGCTCAACGCCGTGGCCCTCGCGTGGCGCAGATGATCATGTGGCCGCGGCCGGTGATGACGGAAGCCGGCAGCACGGTCTTTCTGTCGTTAGCGACGGCGGCACCGATCACTCCGACACGGGCGCGATCGGCGAGCTGCTGCAACCGGCCGAGCAGCTCGTCCAGGTCGGCGTGCGGCTTCTCGAAGTTCCGGTCGCCCAGGCGGATGCGTTGGCCGTCGCGCACGAGCGCGTCCAGCTCACCGGCGAGAGCCGAGAGGTCGATCATGATGCTGCTGGGGGGCTGGCCCGGGCGCCGAGCGCGTGGGCTGGAAATGGAAACGCCCCGCGACCGTTACCGGCCCGGGGCGCAATTCCTCAGTCGGCCGAACTGTATCGGTTCGACTGCGCAGTCGTCAACATCCGCGAAGCGACGGAGTAAGCCGGTTCAAGTGAGGAGGACCGTGCCGCAGCAGGCCCCGGTTTGCCATCGAGATATACCACGATCAATCGCGGCATCTCGTAGTTCGCCATATGTTGCCTGGAACCTATGGTGAGGGGCTGCTTGCGACTCTCTGTGGACATCGGACCAGCGATCGAGCGCACTCGGCCCTACATCAGGTTCTGGTGGCGGACGGGGGCCCAGAGGATCGGCGGGCCGCCGCCAGGATGACGACTGCGGTCAGTGCAAAATGCCGACGTTTTGCAAACCAACGCACCGGCCAAAGGCTGTACAACTTTTGATAGTTATTGCAGCCTCAATCTCTCGGCGAATCCCCGCCGTCGGAGACGCAGCATGGTCCTCACCAATCCGACCACGGAACAGGACGGCGAGAGTTCCGATGGCCTGCATGAACGCGCCCTGACCGAAGCCACAGACGGTCTGAAAGGGATCCGCGACGAATGTCCGTCCGCCGAGCCTGTCTACCCTGCGAACGGGAGCGTCGAGGCGCACGAGGCCTGGGCCTTCGACTCCGCATCCTACGAGCGCGCCCAGACCGCGCAGGATGCTCTTGATCGCGTCGATGCGATCATGGGCGGCCAGCCACTGCCTTAATCGGCGTTCCATGTGTTGAGGGTCGACCGCTCAGGAGCTTCCGACCGTTTGACTCAACGAGGCTCGTCGGAATCGCGGCTGCGTGCTACGTTTGTTCTCATGTCCCGCCGCCGCTCGAAACGCTTCCTCTCTGAGGGAGAGAAACAAGCCTTCCTGGCGGAGGCCGGCAAGCTGCGGGCCGCATGTGTCAGGATGCACACGCGAGGCCCGATCCGGGATCCCCTCTACGCCTCCATCTCGCACCTGATGCAGGCGATCGACGCCGTGGCCGAGGTCGTGACAGGCAACCGCGCGCACTTCCACATCGTGCAGCACAGCGCGACGCCCCATCTGGTGAACTTCCAGGGGGCTCAGGCGACCGCGGCCGGAGAGGTTGTATCGTTGCCGGCCCTGGGCGCCGCCGGCGTCGGCCGCTGCGGCGGCGAGTAGCCCCACAGCTCGGCGAGCGCACCGAGTCCGCGGCGCAAGCGATCGAGGGCGACCGCGTTGGCGGCATGAACGTTGTTGCAGCCGACCGCCCGGCCTGCCTCTTCGAGATCCGCCTCGAGGCAAACCACGGCGTTGACCACCTTCCAATCACCCGCGTGCATCGCGGCCTCGGCGAGCCGTAGGGTGCGCCGGTTGCTCTCCATGGTTTCGGAGATCGGCACCCGGCTCGACGGATGGCCGCCGCCGGTGCTGTTCAGGTCATTCGCGGCAAAACCGGACAGGCCGCCGAGATAGTAGTGGTTGCGGAGCTTGTCGCCGGCATCGTGGAGCTGGCTGTTGCGCGCGCCGTCGTCATCCAGGCGCCCGCGGGAATGGAGACGATCGAGCGGCGCCGAGGCGAGGCGGATCACACCCTCGATGCCGAAGGGCGACGCCTTGCCGATGATCTGTGTCTGGCGGGTGCCGAGCTGCATCGCCACCGTGACACCGGCTTGCATCAGCCGTTCCGGCGTCGGGCCGTTCTCTGAAAGCGTGTGCGTGGGAACTTGCTTCAACGCTGCCCTGCCGGCGAGCGTAACAGGCTTGGACTTGCGACGACCGGACACCGAAAGCACCCCTATCAGGGCAGTCTCTGTCGCTGCCTGTACGCGAGGCGTCGAGCCCGGTTGCACCACTGTCAAGAGTCTAAAACGGTGCCGCTTCAAACCACCAAGTTACTGTCGCGTTCCAGCGACCGCTCAAGGTTCAACAGCATGGTGATGCGCTGCATCGCGGCCTGTCGGTGGCGAAGCGCGGATGTATAGGGCAGGCCGCGCCGGCCACACACGTCACGGAAGGACTCGCCTTTAGCCTCGCACCAGACCCACAGCTTCACCGCTCGCCTATGGTCCGGATCTTCGACGAAGCGATCCGGCCACCGAAGCGGCTTGTCATGCCATGGATTCGGAAAGCGTCGGTCGGCCTGCTGCGCCATGATCATCCATCGCGCGACCTCCCCCTCTGTCAGCGACATCGCCCAACATGCACCCACCACTGCCCGGTCACAGGTTGTAAATGGGAATTAAGGGTTAGCGGTGAGGCGCGATAGCACAGTCCACGGCGATGGCGTTGTGGAACGAAAGAGCCTTGCCTCAGAACCTCCAACCTCACTCCAAAAGAGTTGGCTTGGGCCACGATGCGGTATCGAAAGATATAAAAATTACTATGATCTATAATTGTCAATTAGATCGCACAAAAATAAAACATAGGTTTATTAGAAATTTCTTGTAATTATTTCAAAAATATCTATCTAATAATCACGGATAGCAATCTTGAATTGCTGCAGGAAATATTATGACTCTGTCTCCGGCTCTGTACAAAGTCTTGTTAGAACATCCGTGCCCGTACTGCGGAACACATCATGCAAAGACTGGCAGGTGGTTTGCGACAGTTACAAAATATCAATGCGATCATTGCGACGCCACAATACACTTATCTTACTTGAAGAAAGTCGATATATTTTTCGCACATAGAAAAAATGAATTCAACCAAAATGATTTATAGTCACAATTATATCTATAGATCGATTCAAATATGAGCAGGGGTAGAACGATTTTAGGATTTTGGCTGGTGTGAAGGGCAGCAACTCATTGGATGCCGGCGTTAATCATGTAAAGTCGGGCCACAAGTGTTCACCATCTGCGGCCCTCCAGCTGAGCGAAAGGCGGATGACCCTTCCGCTTCACGCCGCCCGCACCCCGTCGGCCGCTACCGGCCATTCGCTCGGGAAGTACCAGCCTGAATTGACGTAGCCGGCCTTCGACGTCGTCGCGCACCGGCCCTCACCCCGCGCCCGGCGGAAAGCCATCCAGGCGTTCCAGGCCGGCGTACCCTCTTCGACGAACACGCGGGTCGCCGCGATCGCCGCGGCCGGCGGTGCGCTGGGCCGAGCGTTCTCGAATCGGCGGGTGCGCAGCCAGGTGTGCAGCGCCTTTGCCGAGCGGCCCGGATGCTTGGCGAGGTGCGCCGCGTAGGTTCCGGCCGCGCTCACGGCGAGGTCGCGATCGGCCGGAGGCAATGCGGCGAAGATCCGCTCGGCCATGCTGCGGTCGGCATCCAGGCGTCCGCCTTCGGGGAAGGCCGCCCAGAGCCGGGCGAATTGCTCGGCCGCCGGCCCCGTAAGCCGTCCTGGTGGCGATCGCCCGGCTTGGAGGATGCGCTCGGCCGATGCCGATGGGGGATTACCCCGGAATTGTTTTTGAACCACGCCTGCCCCCCCACCGGGGGGATGGGGGGATTCTTTTCTGACGGTTGAATCTGACGGATTCTCTATGGGGGTGACAGGGGAGTCACCCTCCCCGGTGACAACGTTGTCACCCTCCCCGGTGACAGACGGGCACCCCTCGGCCGAAATTTGGGGTGTCCCAAAGTCACCCCTCAAGCTAGGCTTTCCCGATCCTGCGCCGTTCTGGTCACCCCTCACCGAGCGTTCGTTCCGCCCGGGCACGTCCACGTCCGGCAGATGCAGGATGTAGCTGTTGGCCCGCTGCCGCCCGGACTTCGGGCAGTGGCCGTTCTGGATGGTGATGACGTCGAGATCCTGGAGCACCCGAAGCTTGCGCTGCACCGATCGCTCCGACTGCGAGCAGGCCTGCGCGAGCTGCTTGATCTTCGGGTGCGCCTCCCCGGTGTGCCGGTCGGCATAGTCGGCCAGCACCATGGCGACGAGCTTGGCCACGCCGTCGGGGATGTCTTGTTTGATGACCCAGGAAATCGCTTCGATCGACATGGTGGGCGCCTCTTGGCGGGCCCTTTCAGGCAAAGGGGGAGCGTTGCGCCGCGAAGCCTGTCCGGCTCCGGGCACGCGAAAGCCCATCGCCGGAATCGCGGGTCGCGCGCGGCGTTGGGCTGATTGAGGGGAGGGGGAGACCGCCGGCCGAGCCCGACGGATCGGGCAAAGCTTCGCCGGTCGCCTGCCAAGGGGGGCCTTGAACAGGGCACGAGCGAGAGGCTGCGCAGAATCGGAGGTGCGCCGCCCGGGGGCAAGCGGGCGCAGTTCGCCGATTCAGCGCGCGACGGCGGTCATCGTTCCGGGGAAGGTGAGGGGGCCCGCGGATGGGCGGGCGCAGGCGGAGGAGCGGTCTCATTCCGCCGCCACCGCCATCGAGGGCGACTCGATGTAGAGGTTGGTGAAGTCCGGCCGCGCCTGGCGCTGGAAGCCCTCGCCGTAGGGCGGGAAGCTCGCCGCGCGCACGAGGTCGTAGAACGCCTCGGGCTTCTCGCTGTGCTCGCCCACCGGGCCGGCGAAGTGGTTCGGCAGGTCCTGGCGCCGGACCATGAGGCCGCCGCGCACTCCGAACACCACGAACTCCTCGATGGTGCGGAAGTAGCGGCCCATGGAGAAATGCGGCTTCTTCCAGCCGATCACCGTCTTGAAGTCGTACCCCCAGGCGCCGGCCAGCTCGATCGCGATCGCGAGGAACGGCCCGGGCGCGTGGATGTAGATGTGCCCCTCGTCCAGGCCCCAGGCCGGGACCGGCATGGCGCGCAGCGCGTCGACGCTCATGGTGGCGTAGGGCGGGCGCTGCCCCTCCGAAACGCTCTCGTCCTCCCAAGGCGGGTCGAACGCGAGCGTCAGGAATCGGCCCGCGACCGGGCGCAGCCGCGCCACGCGGGCCTCGTCCTGGAGCCGAAGCATCTTCCGGTGCGCGCCGTCGACCTTGCTCGAGGCCTCCATGTCGGCGACCACCTTGGCGTACCGATCCGGGTCGGCCGCGTGCGCGGCGTAGATCTCGCGGATCTTCTGGACCGTGCGTCCGGAGACGCCGGCGAGCCGCCCGATCACGTCCAGCGAGCGGCCCGAACCCTGGTGAAATTTCACATGGGTCCGGCCGGCTTTCATGCGCGCCGTCGCCGCCTCGGCTTCCTCGGCCTCGAGCGCGCGCCGGACCCGTTCGATGTCACGCGGATTCAGCAACGGCGCACGGTTACGCATGATCACGCCCGATAGGAATCGATTCGGATTCGGAGTCTGGACTTGGCGGGAGGGAGCATCCCGCCGGCCGCTCATGTGCGGCGGCGCGCCGTAAAGCCCGGGGGCCGGTTCGTCAGGCGCCGGGCGGGTTCTGTAAGGCCGAACAGGTCGGATGGCGGGGGTGCGCCCGCTTGGGGCTCCGCGCGGAACGCCGGCTTCTCGCCGGTGAACCGCCCGCGCTCGTCGGTGATGACGAAACCATCCGGCCAGTGCTTGCGGGCGTAGAAGACCGGGCCGGGGAAGCCGAAGCAGCCATCCTCGCCGCAGCCGCACGCACACCGCGGGATCTCCCGCTCGCGGGCGGGGGGCCGATACATCTTGGGCGGGCTCATAGCGCCCCCCCGAAGCTGATCCCGCAGAACGACCACCGCCCGGTGTTCTCGGCCATCGCGGCGCGGACGCGCGCCAGCTCATTCTCGAGATGGGCTTGGTCGGCGAGGATTCGCGCGCCGGCGAGCCACCGCTCATCCGCGTCGGGCATCACCACCGCCAGCAGCTCGGGCCCGTAGGCGATGATGCAGAGCAGGAAGTTGCGCCCGTTGGGCAGGCTCTCCCGCACCAGCATCTTGTTGACGCTGTCGAAGGGAATCCCGGTGAGCGCCGCGCATTGCTCGGCCGGCTTGTGCGGGTGCCGGGCGCGGATGAACTGCGCGAAGGCCTCCGGCCGCACCGTGAGACGCCGGGGAACGGGCCGCGGCGTCATCCCGATTCCGCCGTCCGGTCGGGAATTGGCCGGACACGCTTCCGCGGGCGGCCGAGGGGCCGCGAGGAGGGGATCATGCCCGGGCGGAAGCACCGCATCGAGCGCGGCCGTCAGCGCCGACACCGCCGCGGCGGCTTCCTCGGGCAGGGCCTGGACCCGGGCGAGCGCCGCTGCGAGCTGCGCCCCCATCGCCTCGCCGGCCTCTGCCGTGCCGCGCAGCGCGGCGTCGGCATAGTCGGCCACGCCGGCATAGAGGTCCGAGAACCAGGACGATGGGGCGGGTTCGCTCATCGCGCCCTCGCCGCGATCAGGAACAGCACCGATGCGGCCGCTGCCGCCAGGGCGATGCGTCCAGCCTCGACGAGGGCGCGGCCGCGCTGGCGCGACCGGAGGGCGGAATCGAGTCGAAGGATCAGCGGCAGCGCCGCAATCAGGATCACAAAAGCCAGGACGAGGGCCGGGATACGCATCACAACGCTTTCAGGAGGGGCCCCGGGTGACTGGCTTCGGTCATCGCGCGCCCCCGGCGACTATTGCGGGGCTGCGCAGATGTCCGGAGGCTATGAGGGTGGGGAATCGGGCGGCAACCCGATTCCCCGCGCCGACGCCCATGCCTCTGGAGACATTCATGAACGACGACGGACTCGAAGAGCGTCTCGCGACGCTCGAGCGACAATTCTGGATGGAGAAGGGGCGCTCGAAGGTGATGCACCGGGCCATCGGCACCTTGCTGGTCGACCTGAGGTGGAGAGATCCGGAATTGCTGGCTTCCGTGTTGCAATCGTTGGAGGCCGAACCGCCTGTTGCGCTCCACAAAGCAGCCCGGGATGCATATTCGAAGGGCCACGCCGAGGGGCTGCTGGAACTGCGCAAGCGGATTGCCGAGATCAAGGAAGGCCAGCGCATCTAACCGCCCGAGACCATGCGGCGGAGTTCCTCCGTCGTGTCGTCCTCGTACCTTTTCATCATGCGCGGCAGGGCAGCGATGAAAGCCCGACGCCGACGATGATCCCGGTAGGCGTGCGCGGCAGTGACCGCGACCGCCGCCGCGCCGAATGCGACTCCCAAGCCGCTAAATAGAAGGGGGAGGTGAGTCGCGCGCATCAAGCTACCTTCTCTGCGCCTGTTGCCGATGGAGCAACAGGTGTCGAAGCCCGTTCGGTAATGTCTGCGAAGTCATTGGGCGTCACTAAGCCCGCCGTGATGTGCGATATGACCGACAAAGCTTTGCGGCGCGGCGTTCTAGTGCCGTACCTCCACTTCTCGACTGTTTTCTTCGAGCACGTTTCACCTTGAGGAAGGCGAGACGCGACCGCCGCCGCGAAGGTCGCGTCGTCATGGTCGTTCGCGCTCATCCATTCTCGAAGTTTCATGAGTCGAGTCCTGCTGCCACCAACTCCCCCGCTTTGGGGGATCGAGTCAAGTGGGCTGCCCCCCAACATGTCGGAAGACGCATCGCAGGCCTGTGAGCAAAGTCCTGCAGTGATGCAGCACAATCTCAAAATCCTACGGAAGCGGCGCGGCTGGCGCCTCCAGGACGCGGCCGAGGCGTTCGGTCTATCGTCTAAGGGCTACGAGAAGATCGAATCGGGCGAACGTCGCCTGTCTGCGGATCGTATTTCGCAGGCGGCTCAGATTTATGGTGTTGCCCTCTCCGAGATTATTTCTGCCAGTCATGAAATCCCAGTCGTGGGAACTGTGTCTCATGGCGGCACTGTGCACTACGCGAGTAGCGGGGATATCAACTGCGTAGCGCCTCGTCCAAATGATGCAACTTCTGAGACCGTAGCCCTATTGGTGGACAAGGGGGTCTCTGTGCCGGGTATCGCCATCGAGAATTACTTCATTTATCATGACGAAAAGCGAGTTGGCGTCCCAAGCGAGCACTTAGAGAAGCTCTGCTTTGTTCAAATTGAGGGTGGTGATATCCTCATTCGACGGATTTATCCCGGCTCAAGTCCGGATGTGTTCGATTTGGTCGGGATGGGGTTTGAAACGTTGCGAGATAAGCGGGTCGCTTGGAGCGCGCTAATGACGTGGCTCAAGCCGAGGTAGCACGAGACTTAATCCCCCGAGAGCCGTTCACCGGCGGCCTGGAAGTCCGCCGAGCTCAACGGTCAATTCCCCCGATATGGGGTTGATTTTCCCCCGGTTTGGGGGAATTATTGCGCCGCCGCACATGCGGTGGAGCCTGGCAATGTCGTTTCATCACAGCGCCCATCCCCATGCCGGCCGCCGGGTAACGGTCGCGTCCGGCTCCTTTGCCGGCACCACGCCCGAGGTGGTCGATTGGTACGACCGTGTGACCGGCCGGCCGTGGAGTGAAAGCGGCGTCGAGGACGCCCGCACCCACCGCTTCGCCTTCCGCGCTGCCTACGACCGCCTGCCGCTCGATCAGGAAGTGGTGCTCGTCCACTTCCACAACGGCGATCGCGTGCTCCTCCACGCCACCGAGCTGGGCGATCCGGCCCATGCCCTCGCGCCGATCGCCGCGCGATCATGAGCCGGCACGTCCTCGTCGACTTCAATCACTGCCGGATCGTGCTCGGGTTCGACCACCCGCTGCGCTCGCTGTTTGGCCAGGTGTTCGACCCGTCCCGTGATGAAGGCACCGCGATCGATGGTTGGCCGACGTCTTCCGGTCTCGGCGGGCGCCGCCCGATCGTTAGCGCAGGCCAGTTCGAGGCGGATCTCACCGAGCTTTCCATGTGGGCGCTCAACTGCGAGCGCCTGCCTCACAGCCTCTGGCTGGGCGGGGCCTGGAACCGCCTGAAGGGCTTTCAGCAGATCCTTCATGCCGAATGGCGAGGCGGCGAGGATCTGTTCAGCTTTCCGCCGCCGGAAAACCTGCGCGGCCCCCTTCATCCGATTCCGAAGGTGCGGTCATGAGCAACGCCGCCGACATTCTCTCGGCCGATGTGCGCGCCGCCGCCACCGCGATCGCCAACGCCCGCGCTGGCCGGCGCGGTATCCCGGCGGTCACGAACATCCTCGACGTGCTGCCGGAGGATCTCTTCGCCGAACTGGTCGAGGATGCACGGTCGGCCATGGGCGCGGCGGACGCCGCCCGCCACGCCGCCGCGAACACACCGAAGCCGCGCCGCCGCGGCCCGGTTCGCGAGAGCGACGCCGAGGCCCTGCGCCTCGATCTCGGCGCCGGCACGCTCCTGATCCTCACCCGTGATCGCGCCAGCCGCGCCTCAGCGGCGCTGTCGGCCGCCGGCGCCGAGACCGCGCTCCTCGAGCACGACGAAGCGCACGCCCTGTGGCTCGCCGTCGCGGCCTGCCTCCGAACCTTCCCCGACGAACAGGAGCCGACCTCGTGATCCAGCGCGACCGCATCAAGCCCGTCGAGCCCCTGGCCCGGAGCCTCGTCCGCAAGCCGGCCGCCGCACGGGCGAGCCGGAACGCCGCGATCGCCGCCCTGAAGGCGGACGGCGATTTTCCCTTCGATGACATCGAGGACTCGATCGACCTCGTCCTGTCGCGCACGGCGCAGCTCGTCGTCGCCGCCGCCTCGGAGGAACCGTGGGCGCTCGGCCTCGGCCACCTTCGGGACATCGTGGCGTTCTGCGTGGTCACCGCCGGCATCATCTACGGCTGGGGTATCCTGTCGTGAGCCGCCCGGCTGCCTTCGTCGCCGACCTTGTGAGGTGGGAAGGCTGGAGCGCCGTCGATGTGGCCGTCGTCGGCATCGGCATCGACCTCGGCAGCATCCACTACTTCTTCGAGCAGGTCGGGTTCCCGCCCGGCCTCGATCAGTACACCGCCGCGCCGGTCCTCGCCCCGGCGGTGCTGATCCTGCCCTGCCGCCGGCCGCTCCACCCGGAGCGCGACCTCGACGTCGCCGGCGAGGCCGCGTTCGATCTCTTCGAGCGCTGCGTCCGTGACCAGCTCGCCGCCGGCGCCGCGCCCGCGATCAAGGAAACGATCGCCCTACGCCTCGCCGATCTGTCGGACGCCGTCACCGCCAGCTTCGAGCCCGGCGAGCCGGAGGCGCCCGCCGATGGTCTATGATTCGATCCGCCAGCGCTACCCGGGCGCGCCCTGCGCCCTCGGCGTCCGCGTGCGCCTCACGGAGACCGGTGAGGCCGGCACCATCGCCCCGCGCCGCGCCGGCGACAACGGCCTTCGGGTGAAGGTGGACGGCCGCTTCCTCCCCGTCGTCTGCGACCCGCGCCACGTCGAGTACTTGCGCGCGCCCGTGGTCGCGATCGGGGAGGGGCGCCGGTGATCTCCGTCGCGCCCCCGATCGGCGTGGCCGACGTGCCCGGTGGCTACCTCGTGAGCCTGCCGCCGCAGCTCGCTCTCGTCCTGTCGCTGCGCCGCGCCTTCCGCAAGGTGCGCGCCGCGGCCGAGCCCTGGACCTACTTCGTGCCGGGCCCGGCCAAGCGGCTCGGCGAATGGCTTGCCGAGGTCGAGCTGCGCGCCCTCACCGAGCGCCGCCGGCGGGCCTGGAGCGCCAACGACGCCGAGTGGGCGGGCGCGATCGCGCCGGCGCCCGCGGCCGAGGCGACCGCCCCCATCCCGTTCATCGTCTCGCTGCCGAAGAAGCGCACGGCCCGCCCGGTCCTGGAACTGCTGCAGCACCTGGCCGCCGGCGAGATCCTGATCGCCGAGTCCGGCCGCTTCGACCTTCACCCCTCCGGACGGCCGATCCCGGCCGGCGTCGCTCGCCGCGCCATCGAGCAGCGCCTGATCGTCCCGAGCTGCGACGGGCTGCTCGGCCCGGAATGGTCGCAGAGCTGGCGCGCCCCCAAGCAGGAGGAAACCGATGCAGCAGCGGAGCGAAGCCGCCCGGATCGCCCTGAGGCAGGTGCAGCAGGGAAGGCTGATCGACCCTCGGCGGTACGAGGCGCTGCGACACGCCGGCCTCGTCGATCAATGCCGACGGGGCTTCAAGGCGCGGCGGTGGCTGACGGAAGCCGGCGAGCGGTTCCTCGCCGAAACGTAGCGGGAGAGGCCTGATGCCGATCTCCCGCGAACGGCAGAAGCTCTATCCCGGCGGATCGATCCGCTCGATCGCGTGGAAACGGGGCGTGCGCGCCCCGATCCTGCAGCGCTCGGGCAACCGCTGCGAGGGCACCCCACAGCGGCCGAACTGCCCTGCACGAGAAGGTGAGCGGCATCCGGATACGGGATCGATCGTCGTCCTCACGGTCGCGCACCTGGATCAAGATCCGGGCAACAACGACCCGGCCAACCTCGCGGCCCTCTGCCAGCTCTGCCACAACCGGTGGGACCAAGCGTCCCGCACCAAGAACGCCAAAGCCACGCGCGCGCGAAAGCTCGGCGAGGGCACTCTCGATCTGTTCATGTGCGAGGCACTGCAATGAGCGCTTCGCCCGCGCCCGCCGTCGATCCGTCCATGGACCGACCGGACTCTCGCTTGTTTGCCCGCGCGGTTCTCGCCGCCGGCGGCGATGCCACCGAACGGACCTTCACCGGCGGATCGAGCGGGGAGGGCGGGAAGCCGTGAGTGCTACCGGAGAACGCCCGCTCTACGACTTCGAGCAGACGGCGCAGTACCTCGGCGTCTCGAAGCGAACCCTCCACTCGCTCGTAAGCAACGGGCTCATCAGCTACATCGCCGTCGGTTTGGGCTTGAAGCGCCGCCGTAAGATGTTCGACCCTGAGGATCTGGCTCGGTTTCGCGAGCGCCAGCGGAGGACTGAATGTCCGTCTACAAGCGGCCCGGGGCGGAGACGTGGTCCTACGACTTCAAGCTCCGAGGTCGTCGATTTTCAGGCTCTACGGGCGCAACGACGCGCCGCGAGGCAGAGCGCATCGAGAACCGGGAACGTGAGGCCGCCCGCTCGACCCTGAAGGAAGAGCGGTCGCGCGCCTCAGCGCCGATGACGTTTGAGGTCGCCGCCTCGCGCTACTGGACCGAGGTCGGGCAACATCACGCGGGGGGCGGGGATGATACCCTGTGGTCCCTGGCGTGGCTCAAGCAGCACGTCGGCCCCAAGCGCGGGCTTTCCGAGATCGACGACAAGCTCGTCGCCGGCATCGTTGCGATCCGGCGTGGTGAGGCGGTGCGATCCGGTCAGAACCGGAAGAAGAGCACGCCGGCGAAGCCCGCGCGCCTGGTCTCGAACGCAACCGTCAACCGCACCGTCACCGAGCCGCTGCGCAAGATCCTGAACCGTGCCCGACGCACATGGAAGGAGACGGTCGCGGACATCTCATGGCGCGACCACCTCCTGCGCGAGCCGCGGGAGCGCGTGCGCGAGTTGCGGGACGAAGAGGAGGCGCGGCTGTTCGCGACCCTGCGGCCCGATTATCAGCCGGTGATCCGGTTCGTGCTCATGACCGGCTTGCGGCTTGGGGAGGTCTGGCGACTGCGTTGGGAAGACGTCGATTTCGGCGGGCGGCAGATCACCGTGCTCGGCAAGGGCTCGAAGATCGCGACGATTCCTTTGACACCCGACATGCGCGAGTTGCTGTGGCCCCTGCGCGGGCATCATCCGGATGCCGTCTTCACCTACGAGGTCGCCCGCACGCGCGAAGGCCGGGTACGCGGCGAGCGCCTGCCAATGACGCGATCCGGGCTGCAAACCGCCTTCCGCCGGGTGCTGCCGCAAGCCGACATCGAGAACTTCCGCTTCCACGACAACCGGCACACGGCCGCCACGCGCCTGCTGCGGTCGGGTGCCAACCTCAAGATCGTGCAGCGGCTCCTCCGTCACGAGGACATCGGCACGACGACGAAGTACGCCCACGTCACGGACGACGATGTGATGGAGGCGATGCAGCGTGCATCAGAGCGTGCGCGGGCCGCGCAAGCAGCTCTCGAAGCCGCGAGTCCCACGGAAAATACCACGGAAGAAGCGGAGAAGACGAAAACTGTAATGAGATGAGGAGTTTGTCGGGAGAGACTATCAATCCCCCAGACAGGTGCGCTACCGGGCTGCGCTACACTCCGATGCCCTTACGGCCCGCGGCTCATAGCGGTCCGTTTCGGACAGCGCAAGCCCTTCCGCGGACGCTGAACCGCGAGGCGCGCTCCCCCACCACGCGGAGGCGAGCTGTGCACGAGCGCGCGCCGACCCTCGAAACTTGATTCAGCGCATTGCTTGGCCGCACGGTGTCGCGCAGGACGGCGGACGGGGAGGGGGCGCCGGCCCCTTGTGTCGTGATTCCGCGCAGGCAACAGCAAGACAACTTCAACGAAATTTATGAGCGCTCTTCTCAAAGACGTACCAACGACTTATCGTGATGAGAGTGCGATGATTTTGCCGGGCCATGTCTAGAAAATCACTTGACCTGACGTTGGAGATTCTGAAGTCGCTCGATCGAGCGCATTCGCGTGAGGATATCCTGCGGGCCATCATGCCGCGGCTCAACGCGCTGGGCATCGAATACGTCATCTCGGCTATGATTCCGCTGAAACGCCTGCCTGCGCGAACACAGAAGAATTATGTTATTTTAGAAAATACTTCCGACGAGTGGAACCGGCTCTACTTCTCGAAAGGCTATATGTATACTGACCCGATCGTGCAGGCGACTCTGTCGAGCACGACGGGCTTCCGCTGGTCGGAGATCGAACCGGCCGCCGTGCTCGACCCCCGCTCGCGGCAGGTGATGAATGAGGCCGGCGAGTTCGGCCTCGGCGACGGCTTCACCGTGCCGCTCGCCACGCTGGAGGAGGAGCGCGGCGGCCTCACCTTCGCGGGCCGGCAGCTCGATATCAGCCCGGGACAGCGCGGGATGCTCACCCTGCTCGCCTCCTACGTGGTCGGGCAGACGCTGCTCATGGACAATGGCCCCAGCGAACGCAAAATGGGACTGACCCCGCGCGAGCGCGAGAGCCTGCAATGGGTCGCCGAGGGCAAGACCGATTGGGAGATCGGCGAGTTGATGGGCATCTCGCGGCACGGCGTCGATTTCCACCTGCGCTCCGCCCGGGTGAAACTCGGCTGCGTCTCACGGACGCAAGCGGTGGCCGAGGGGTTCAGGCGCGGCCTGATCATCTGAGCGGACCAGACTGCGTCCCCGTCGAACCGCCTACCTCGGGTCGAAAGAGCCCCCTCCAAAGGGTGAGCCGTGGCGCGACCGAAGTACCGAGTGCGGCGTGCTTTCGAAAAAAGGCAATGCACGATTGCATGTCCGGTGCATCGCGCCCGGTCCGATATCCGGATCGCGGCACGGGGCGACGGCGTCGGCCGGCGCGCGGACGCGATGGAGGATCGTGCGTCACCGATCATGACGACGGTGGGTATGAGCCGTTTCGCCGCCGGCTGTCGGCACGTTCTGTATTGTTCCGGACATTCAATCCAAGATAGAGATATTGGCAGCGCGATTCGCGAGAGCGCTCGAGCAATCGCTCGCGGACGGACTTGATTCCCGAACGGCAAAACGCCGATCGAACGAAAACCTACGGGTTCTCGTAGTGCCGCGGCACGACTGAATTTGGGACGACCACTTCAGGTTTCTGAAGAGGTGTTCCGATGATCCATGTCGTGACCGCTGAAAACATGCAGGACTATGCTGGTGCGCTCGATCAGGCCTTCCGACTGAGACACCGTGTCTTCGTCGAAGAACTGGGCTGGTCCAACCTCGCCCGCCCGGACCGGCGCGAGATCGACGAGTTCGACGACGAGCACGCCATCCACCTCCTCGCCCTCGACGAAACCGATTCCGTCATCGGTTACTCGCGCCTGTTGCCGACGACCCGGCCCTACCTGCTGCCGATGGTGTTGCCGCAGCTTTGCGAAGGGGCGGCACCGTCGGGCGCGCATATCGTTGAATGGGGCCGCATCTGCGTCGCGGAATGCGCGCGGACCTCGGGCCGGCGGCTCAACCCGACGGCCCTGGCCCTGATGACGGCCATCGTCGAATGGGGACTGCCGCGGGGGATCACCAGCTTCATCTCCGAAATGCCGACGAGCTGGATCCTGCGCCTCCTGCAACTGCACCTGCGCGCGATGCCCCTCGGCCTCCCTCACGAGATCGAGGGTGAGGAGATCGTCGCGGTCGAAGCGGCCTTCGACGGCCGCTCGCTGCGCCAGCTCCAGATCAAGCGCAGCGACATCCGCTCGGTGCTGGCCCCGCCGCGGGCCAGCCTCGCCCGGCTCGCCTCCTGACGGACGCGGCGACGGGTGCGCCGCATCCGTCGCCGGACATCGGCACCGCGATCCGGCCGCCACGGCAGGACGCAGACACCACAGGCCTGACGCATTGTGCGCGGGGAGTAGAACCGTGAAACGCAGACGCAGTGAAGCCCGCTACGCGACAGCTCCGGGGCTCGCCGGAACGATGACGACGCCTGGTATCGCCGGAACCTGGGAGTGGGATCCGGCGACCGGATGCTTCATCCTCGACGAGGGAGCCGCCGAGTTGATGGCGGGGGATGCCGGCCTCGCCGGGCACCCCTTGCGCGGCGAGCGGGCGACCGCCGGCCTCGATGCGTCGGCGGCTGCCCGCTTCCTCGGCGACGTCCGCCACGCCGCCGGGCAGGAGGACGACGTCGCGGTCGATCTCTGGGTACCGTCACTCTCCGGACCCAAGCGCCGGCTTCTGTGCCGCGGCCGGATTCACCGGGACGCGCGGCAGCACCCCGTGCGCGGGGAGGGGAAGTTGATCGACACCGCCGATCCCGGCGTGCAGGCACGGACCCTGCACGAGCTGGAAAGCGCGGCCGCGGCCGATGCCGTCGACGAGGCTGCCGAACTCATCATCGCGGCGCGCCGTGCGATCGATGCCAGCGGCAAGCCCCGGCTGCGCCAGCTCGTCGATGTCCTCCTGCTCGAGATCGCCCGGGAGATCGCGAGCCGCAGCAGCGACGTGGATCGGCAACAGCATTAGTCCCGCGGCGAAAGGCCGGCGGCCAAAGACCTGTGGCCAAAGACTCGTGGCGATGGCCCGGTAGCGGTCGCCAGGATCACGGAATCCGGTCTATGCAGCCGGGCATGCAAGCCTGCCTCGCCATCGACCTGACCCGCCTCATCACCCGGCTCCGTCATGCCAGCCCCACCGGCATCGACCGGGTCGATCTCGCCTATGCCCGGCACATCCTGTCCCGAGGCGCGGAGGGCACGCGCTTCGGGCTCGTCTCGACGGCGTTCGGCCCGCGCGTCCTCGACCGCGAGACCGCGCGCGGCATCGTCGAGGCGGTCGCCGCGGGCTGGGTCGAGGACGTCGCCGCCGAGGCCGATCCGGTGTTTCAGGCGCTCGCGGCCTCGCTTGCCGACGACGCCCGCCCGTTGCCGACGGCCGCGAAGCGCCGGGCGGAGGGAGGGCTCGATCGACGTCGCCTTCAGGCCGAAACCGGTTTGCGGGTGCTGCGCTCGGGCGGCATCGAGCGCCTTCCCGAGGGAGCGATCTATCTGCACACCTCGCACCTGCGGCTCGACCGGCCCGAACGCTTCGATTGGCTCTACACGCGGCGCGACGTGCGGCCGGTTTTCTTCGTCCACGACCTGATCCCGATCTCGCACCCCGAATACGGCCGGCCGGGCGAGGCCGAGCGCCATGCGATCCGGATGGAGACCGTGGCACGCCACGCCGCGCACGTTCTCGTCAATTCGGGTGATGTCGGCGCCCGCTTCACGGATTACGCGCGGCAGCGGGGCCTGGGCCCGAAGCCGGTCACCGTCGTCCCCCTCGGCGTCGAGCCCGTCTTCTCGAGCGGCACGGGCGAGGCGTGCCTGCCGGAGTTCGCGCGGCCGACCTTCCTCGTTTGCGGCACCATCGAGCCGCGCAAGAACCACCTGCTGCTGCTCAACCTCTGGCGCGATCTCGCCGGGCGCGACGGCGCCGAGACCGGTGCGGCGATCCCGCGGCTCGTCCTGATCGGCCGGCGCGGCTGGGAGATCGAGAACGTCGCCGACATGCTCGACCGCTGCGAGGCCATCCGCCCCCATGTGAGCGAGGTGGTCGGCCTGTCCAGCCACGGCCTCGCGCGGTTGATGCGCGGCGCCACCGCCCTGCTGATGCCCTCCTTCATCGAAGGCTACGGCCTGCCGGTGGTCGAGGCCGCCGCCAGCGGCCTGCCGGTCGTCGCCTCCGACATCCCCGTCCACCGGGAGATCGGCGGCGGTTTCGCCCATCTCCTCGACCCGCTCGACGGCCCGGGCTGGACGGCGGCCGTGCGGGCCTTGAGCGAAGCCGGCTCCCGGTTGCGGACGGAGCTGGCGGGACGGCTCGCAACCTACGAACCGCCGAGCTGGGCCGCGCATTTCGAGCGGGTCGATGCCGCAATCGCCGACCTGCCCGCCGCTGTTGCGCCGCACGGGCGAGAGGACTTAAGAAATCCCAGCTCGATCTGACCCGCCCCCTTCCGCGGCGGCTCCCTCCCCTTAGAAAGTTCGGTTGCGATGAAGGTGGTCGACCTCGACCGCGAGACGGTCAAGCAGGGCTTGGCGGACGGCTCGCTGCTGCTCATCGATGTGCGCGAAGATCATGAATTCGCCCGCGGGCGCATTCCCGGTTCGATCTCGCATCCGCTCTCGAGCTTCGATCCCGAAGCGCTGAAGGCGCTGATCGTGGCGGACGGGCGTCGGCCGGTCTTCTCCTGCGCCTCGGGCGTGCGCTCGGTCCATGCGATCGCTGCCGCGCAGCAATCCGGCCTCGATGTGAGCGAGCATTACGCGGGCGCCTTCAAGGATTGGTACGCCGCGGGAGAGCCGGTTGAATCGTAGATACGTCACGCCTGCATTGCAGGGCGCGGAACGGTCCCTTTCGCGACGGACCGTCATGTGCGGGAGCGCACCCCCTATTCGAGGGTGTGGGGACTAGGCCGCACCATGCAGGGAACCGAATGATGCGTAGCCTTAGGCCTTTTCTCCTCGCCGCACCGCTGATCGCCTCCGCGCTGCTGGCTGCCGGGCCGGCCGGCGCGCAGATGCCGGGCGCGCCCCCGCCCGGCGTGACCGTGGCCAAGCCGGTGGTGCGGGAGATCGTCGAGCAGGACCAGTATACCGGCCGGTTCGACCCGATCGAATTCGTCGAGGTCCGCGCCCGCGTGACCGGCTACCTCGACAAGATCATGTTCCAGGACGGTGCGAACGTGAAGAAGGGCGAGACGCTCTTCATCATCGACCGCCGCCCCTACAAGGCGGCTCTGGAACAGGCCCAGGCCGCGCTCACCTCGGCCAAGGCGCGCCTCTCCTTCACCCAGACGGATCTGGAGCGCGCCCAGGTGCTGTCGCGCGGCGGCAACATCTCCGAGCAGGTCACCGACCAGCGCCGCCAGGCCTCGCAGACCGCCCAGGCCGACGTGGACAGCGCCGAAGCGGCGCTTCGCAACGCGCAGCTCAACTACGACTTCACGGAAGTGAAATCGCCGATCAACGGGCGGATCAGCCAGCGTCTCGTCACCGAGGGCAACATCGTCAGCACCGACCAGACGATCCTGGCCCGGATCGTCTCGCTCGATCCGGTCTATTTCGGCTTCACCGTCGATGAGCGCTCGTTCCTGAAGTACCAGGGCTCGCTCGGCATCGGCATGGGCCAGATGCAGCGCGGCAAGGGCGCCCCGGTTCTGATCGCCCTGTCCGGCGAGGCGAAGCCGACCCGCAAGGGCACGCTCGACTTCGTCGACAACCGCGTCGACAACCAGACCGGCACGATGCTGCTGCGCGCCACCGTCGAGAACTCGGACAACTTCATCAAGCCGGGCCTGTTCGGCATCGTCTCGATGCCGGCGACCAAGCCCTACCAGGGCGTCCTGCTGCCCGACGAGGCGGTCTCGGCCAACCAGGACAAGCGCATCGTCTACGTGCTCGGCGAGGGCGACAAGGTGGCGGCCAAGACGGTGAAGCTCGGGCCGATCGTCGACGGCTACCGCGTGATCCGCGAGGGCGTGAAGGGTGACGAACTCGTGGTGATCAACGGCGTCGCCAAGGTGCGCCCGGGCGCCCAGGTGAAGGCCGAGAAGACCGAGCTGCCGCCGACCAAGAACTGACGCCGCTCCGACCGCGGTGGCGGGCGCGGAGCGGACCAAGAGATTCGAGCACCGGCGCCTCCGGACCAACCGGGCGCCGGCCTGAACGCAAACGGCAAGCTGCGAGGGGTGGCGCGAGCGCGCCCGTCCCGGCGGCGAGAGGTTTGAACGATGCGTTTCGCCCACTTCTTCGTCGACAGGCCGATCTTCGCCTCCGTGACGTCGATCGTCTTCCTGCTCGTCGGCTACGTCGCCTACCTGTCGCTACCGGTGGCGCAGTATCCCGAGATCGTCCCGCCGACGGTGACGGTGCGCGCCTCCTTCCCCGGCGCCAACGCCGAGACGGTCGCGGCCACGATCGCCACGCCGCTGGAGCAGGAGATCAACGGCGTCGACAACATGCTCTACATGACGTCGTTGTCGACCAACGACGGCGCCATGCAGCTGACCGTGACCTTCAAGGTCGGCACCAACCTCGATATCGCCAACGTTCTGGTCCAGAACCGCATCTCGGTGGCGCAGCCGCGCCTGCCGCCGGACGTGCGCAACCTCGGCGTCACCGTCCGCAAGGCCTCGCCCGACCTGATGCTGGTCGTGCACCTGCTCTCGCCGAACCGCACCTACGACCAGAACTATCTGGCCAACTACATCTACCTCAACATCCGCGACGAGATGCTGCGCCTCAACGGCGTCGGCGACATCACGGTCTTCGGCGGCAACGAGTACGCCGAGCGGGTCTGGATCGACCCGCAGAAGATGGCCGCCTACGGCCTGACCACCACCGACATCATCTCCGCGCTGCAGGAGCAGAACGTCCAGGTCGCCGCCGGCCAGCTCAACGGGCCGCCCGCCGCGCCGGGTGCCGCCTTCCAGCTTGTCGTACAGTCGCAGGGGCGCTTCCAGTCGCCCGAGGAGTTCGCCGACGTCATCGTCAAGGCGAGCGAGGGGCGCCTTGTGCGCGTGCGCGACATCGCTCGCGTCGAGATGGGCCAGAAGGACTACACGACGAACTCCTTCCTCAACGACACCCCCGCGATCGGCATCGGCGCCTTCCAGCGGCCGGGCACCAACGCGCTCGAGGCCGCGGAATCGGTCAAGGCGACGATGGAGGAGTTGAAGAAGCGCTTCCCGCCGGACGTCGAGTACCGCATCGCCTACAACCCGACGGAGTTCATCGAGGAATCGATCCACGAGGTCTACAAGACCCTGTTCGAGGCGGTCCTCCTCGTCGTCATCGTGGTGCTGGTGTTCCTCCAGAGCTGGCGCACGGCGCTGATCCCGGTGATCGCGATCCCCGTGTCGCTGGTCGGCACCTTCGCGGTCATGGCCGCGCTCGGCTTCTCGCTCAACAACCTGACCCTGTTCGGGCTGGTGCTCGCCATCGGCATCGTGGTCGACGACGCCATCGTCGTGGTGGAGAACGTCGAGCGTAACATGGCCGACGGGCTCTCTCCCGGCGAGGCCGCCCACAAGACCATGGACGAGGTGGGCGGCGCGGTCATCGCCATCGCCCTGGTGCTCTCGGCGGTGTTCATCCCGACCGCCTTCATCCCCGGCATCTCGGGCCAGTTTTACAAGCAGTTCGCGCTCACCATCGCGGCCTCGACCATCATCTCGGCCTTCAACTCGCTGACGCTGTCGCCGGCGCTCTGCAAGATCCTCTTGAAGCCGCACCACGAGCACAAGCCGCCGAAGTTCTTCCTCACGCGCTTCGTCAACTGGCTGGCGAGCCTGTTCAACCGCGCCTTCGACTGGCTCTCGAACGCCTACGGCCACACCATCCGCTTCCTGACCGGGACGGCGATCGGCCTGATCGCGATGCTGATCCTCTACGCGGGCGTGATCGCCGGCACGCTGCACCTCGCCCGGACGACGCCCACGGGCTTCATCCCGGACCAGGACCAGGGCTACCTCATCGGTGTCGTGCAGCTGCCGTCGGGCGCCTCGCTCGACCGGACCACGGAGGTCGTGAACAAGGCCGCCGCCATCGCCCGCAAGATCGACGGCATCACCAACACCGTCATCATCGCGGGCTTCGACGGCGCCACCTTCACCAACACCACCAACGCGGCGGTGATGTTCCTCACCCTCAAGGGCGCCAAGGAGCGGGCCGCGCAGGGCCGCAGCGCGGCGGTGATCACCGGCGACGTGATGAAGGCGACCGCGGGCATCCAGGAGGCGCGGGTCATCGTCATCCCGCCCCCGCCGGTGCGCGGCCTCGGCCAGGGCGGCGGCTTCAAGATGCAGATCGAGAGCCGCCAATCCTCGGAGACCGGCCCGCTGCTCGCGGCGGCCGGCGAGGTGATGGGACAGGCCAACCAGAGCAAGGACGTGACGCGGGTCTTCACGACCTTCGGCAACGACACGCCGCAGCTCTACCTCGACATCGACCGCACCATCGCGCGCATGCTCAACGTGCCGCTGCCCAACGTCTTCGCGACGGTCCAGGCGGCGCTCGGCGGCGCCTACGTCAACGACTTCAACACGCTGGGCCGCATCTATCAGGTGCGTGTGCAGGGCGACGCGCCCTTCCGCATGTCGCAGCGCGACATCGAACAGCTGAAGGTCCGTTCCTCCACCGGCGCCCTGGTGCCGATGGGCACGCTCGCCACGATCCGGGAGATCACCGGCCCGCAGATCGTGCAGCGGTTCAACCTGTTCTACTCGGTGCCGCTGCAGGGCGTGGCCCAGGCCGGCGTCTCGACCGGCCAGGCGCTCGACACCATGGAGGAGATCGCCAAGCGGGCCCTGCCCGAGGGGTACTCCTACGACTGGACCGAGATCGCCTACCAGCAGAAGGCGGCGGGCAACACCGCGATCTACGTCTTCGCGCTCGGCGTGCTGCTGGTCTTCCTCGTGCTCGCCGCGCAGTACGAATCCTGGGCGCTGCCGCTGGCAATCCTGCTGGTGGTGCCGACAGGCGTGCTCGCCGCCTTGTTCGGGGTGCAGTTGCGAGGGCAGGACAACAACATCCTGACCCAGATCGGACTGATCGTGCTCATCGGTCTGGCCGCCAAGAACGCGATCCTGATCGTGGAGTTCGCCCACGACATCGAGAACAGCGAGCGCAAGGGCCCGGTGGACGCCGCGGTCCAGGCCTGCCGCCTGCGCCTGCGCCCGATCCTGATGACGGCCTTTGCCTTCATCCTCGGCGTGCTGCCGCTGGTGATCGCCACGGGGCCCGGCGCCGAGATGCGCCAAGCCCTCGGGACGGCGGTGTTCTTCGGGATGATCGGCGCGACCTTCTTCGGCCTGTTCCTGACGCCGGTCTTCTACGTGGTGATCCGCAAGGCGGTGATCTGGGTCGGCAAGAAACGCGGCAAGGATCCGCATGGCGACGACGGGCATCGCGAGCCGCACGGCGCCCCGGCCCACGGCTGAGCCTGCCCGCATCGGCACCGAACTCTGCGAAGGCCCGCCGATCTCCGGATCGGCGGGCCTTCTCGCATTCGACGTCGCAGGCTCCGCCTCCGTCGCAACTTCGCCCGCGCAGCGCGCATTGACGGGCAGGTTTCGCGGAGGAGGATGCGACGGTGGCAGGGCAGGGACGAAGAGGCGCAGCGCGGGTCGCCGTCGTGACGGGCGGCAGCGCGGGGATCGGCCTCGCCACGGCCCAGCTTCTTGCGCAGCGCGGCTGGTCGGTGGCGATCCTGGCGCGCGGCGCCGACCGGCTGGCCGAAGCCGAGGCACTGCTCGCCCGCGAGGGCGGACGCGTGCTGGCGATCCCCGCCGACGTGGCCGATGACGCCGCGGTCGAAGCGGCGGCCGACCGGATCGAGCAGGAACTCGGGCCGATCCGGGCCTGGATCAACAACGCCATGACCACGATCGTCGGGCCGGCCGAACGGATCACGCCGGAGGAATACCGTAGCGTGACCGGGGCGACCTATCTCGGCACCGTCCACGGCACCCTGGCGGCCCTGCGCCGCATGAAACCGCGCGACCGCGGCGTGATCGTGCAGGTCTCCTCCGGGCTGGCGATCCGCGCGGCGCCGATGCAGGCGCCCTACTGCGCGGCGAAGTTCGCGGTGAGCGGCTTCACCGATTCCCTGCGCGCCGAACTGATCCACGCCGACAGCCACATCGCGCTCAGCGTGGTCTACCTCCCGGCGGTCAACACGCCGCAATTCGGCTGGACCCGCACCCGGACCGGCCGCGGGCAGCGCGCGCCCGATCCCGTGTTCGATCCGCGCCTCTGCGCCGAGGCGATCCACCACGCGATCGAGCATCCGACCCGCGAGGTCTGGGTCGGACGAACCTCGCTGATGATGGCGGCGGCCCAGGCGCTTCTGCCCTCCTACGCCGACCGCAAGGCGGCGGAGAGCCTGGACGACATGGTGCAGGACGGGCCGGTCCCGGACCGGCGCGGCAATCTCGACGGCCCGGTGCCGGGGCCGGCGCGGATCGACGGCGACGCGCGGGCGCGGGCCAAGACGACGCGCTCGGAGTTCTGGACGAGCCGGGAGCGCGACGCCCTCGTGCTCAGCGTCGCGGGCGCCGCCCTGCTCGGAACCGCCCTGGCGGCGCGGGCCCTGCGCGGGCCGCTGCGTCTGTTGGGACGGGTCTGAGCCGGCTCTTTCTTCACCCGCATCGGGCGGGTAGGACCGTCCGATCTCCGGCCCGCCCGCGGGCGCCCATGAGGACTTGCCCGTGCCCGGTTACCTGCCCTTCGCCGGCGCCCTGAAGCTGCCCGCCTACACCTGCGACAATTGCGGGTTCTGGCAGCGCCACTTCGAGGCGCCGCCGCATTGCCCGATGTGCCTCGACGCCCGCCACGTCGTGCCGCAGGACGGCTGGCGCTTCCGCACCACGCGGGAGGCGCAAGACGCCTTTCCCTGCCACTGGGAAGAGCTGGAGCCGGGCGTCTGGCGCTTCTGGAACGACCCGGTTTCCGGCATCGGCCCGAGCGCCTACCTGATCCGGACCGAGAACGGGAATATGGGCTTCGAAGCCTGCCCCGTCTTCAGCGAGGCGGCGCTCGACCAGATCGAGCGGCTCGGCGGCATGCAGGCGCTCTCGGCCTCGCACCCGCATTCCTACGGCGCGCTGGTGCAGCTTCAGGACCGTTTCGACCCGGAACTGTGTCTGCCGGCGGCCGACTTCATCTGGAGTGCGGCGCTTCAGGTCTCCTGGCCCTATGACGACTTCCTCGAACCCCTTCCCGGATTGGAACTGCACCGCACCGCCGGCCATTTCGAGGGCCACGCCGTGCTGTTCGACCGCAAGCGCAAGATCTGTTTCTGCGGCGACGCGCTCAAGTTCGAGCTCGACCCGAACGACGTCCGCAAGGCGCTGACGATCTCGGCACACAAGGCCTTCGTGCGCGGCGTGCCGCTCACAGTGAACGAGCTGCGCCGCTATCGCGACGTCTTCGAGCGCCTCGATTTCACCCAGACCTGGACCCCGTTCGAGCCCGCCGCCAATGTCGGCCGGGCCGAGGTTGTGGCGCTGATCGATGCGATGCTCGGCAGCCGGCCCCACGCTGCACCGGTGCCCCTGGACGATCTCCGCCGCGGCAACTGAGCGTCGTTGACGACGACGCTCGCAAGGCCGGGCTGGACGGAAGACCGTCGTCACATCCCGTTCAGGGGAGGGCGAGCCGTCCGAAGGCCGCTTCCTGCCCGCCACCGGCGAAGTGGCAGCGAAGCCGACCGTTCTTCGAACCCAACGCGGACGCGCAAGAGGGCATCGCCAACGCAACGGCAAGCAAACATCATATGCCAATATCGTAACTGCGGTCTGTTCGGCGCATGGCGAAACAAGATTGCAGCCTAAAGTCGATTGTAATGTCCGCTATCGCAGATTTTAATTCATAATTTACCCAGAAAATGAACACTAGACATAAGGATCGAAGTAAAGACATCGCGCGAAGTCGCCGACGTCCGCCTTCGATCAATGACGACATCGCTCGGGCGACGTGGCTGCCGGAGAAAGATGGCGTCACGGGGGTTCTGTGATGTTCCGTAAGCCCAAAAAGTGACGCCCAAGCGAAGCTCGATGCACTCGATCGATCGATCGCGACCATTGAGTTCGCGATGGATGGCACGGTTCTGGACGCGAACCGGAACTTCCTCGACGCGATCGGCTACGAACTCGACGAGATCAAGGGCCGGCATCACCGCCTCTTCGTCGAAGCCGCCTATGCCGAGAGCGCCGAGTATCGCGCCTTCTGGGAGACGCTGCGCAGCGGCAAGCACGCCTCGGGCGAGTTCCCCCGTCTCGGCAAGTCCGGACGCAAGATCTGGCTCGAAGCGACCTACAACCCGGTGCTCGGGGCGGACGGCAAGCCGGAGCGGGTGATGAAGTTCGCGACCGACATCACCGCCGAGAAAAACGAGGCGAGCCGGCTCCTGACGATGATCGACGGTATGCCCGTCGCCGTCATGACGGTGGACCCGAAGGACGAGTTCAAGATCAACTATCTGAACCAGACCTCGGTGACGACACTCTCCACCATCGAGGAGCATCTGCCGATCAAGGTCTCGGAGATGATGGGCCGCTCCTTCGACGTCTTCCACAAGCACCCGCATCATCAGCGGACGATGCTGGCCGACAGCCGCCGCCTGCCGCACCGGGCCAAGATCAGGGTCGGCCCCGAGACCCTCGATCTGCGTGTCTCGGCGATCCACGGGCCCGAGGGCGAGTATGTCGGTCCGATGGTGACGTGGTCCGTGATCACGGCGCAGGTTCAGATGTCGGCGGACGTCTCGCGGGTGGTCGAGGCGGTGCAGCGGATGGGGTCCTCGGCGGAGGAGCTGGCGCGCTCGGCCGAGGATGCCCGGCAGCGCGCGGCCTCGGTGGCAGCGGGCTCGGCGCAGATGACGGCCTCGATCCAGGAGATTTCGGGGCAGGTCGGCAGCGTGTCCGAACGCGCCCAGCGGATCGCGGCTCAGGCCGAGACGACCGATCTGACGGTGCGCCAACTCGCCGAGAATGCGCGCAAGGTCGATGCGGTGGTGGCGATGATCCGCTCGATCGCCGATCAGACCAACCTGCTCGCCACCATCGAAGCGGCCCGCGCGGGCGCGGCCGGCCGCGGCTTCGCCGTGGTGGCCGCCGAGGTGAAGGCGCTGGCCGAGCAGACGGCGAAGGCGACGGGCGAGATTTCCGGACAGATCGCCGCGATCCAGAGTGCCACCGGCGAGGCGGTCGAGGCCATCGGCACGATCACCGCGGCGGTGACGGACCTCTCGGGGCTCACCCTCGCCATGGCGAGCGCGGTCGAGGAGCAGGCGGCCTCGACGCACGAGACTGTCCGGCAACATCGTCGGCGTGTCCTCGGCGGCGGACGCCACCGGCAGCCACGTCGACTCGGTCCGCACCATCGCCGAGGATCTCGCGACGCATTCCGCCGGCCTGGGCGCCAGCGTCGAGAAGTTCCTCAAGGCGAGCTGAGAACGGGACGCGGACGGGGAGAACAGCGCAACGCCGACGTGCCGCCCGTCACGACAATCGGTCAGGCCACGCAACCGGGTGCCGCTGAAGGGCTTATCGTCACGTCCGCCCTTCGGCGGTTCGAGCCCGTCATGATCGACAGCACACGCCTCCTCCCGCCCGGCTTCGGCCTTTCGGCGGATCCCGTCCTATTCGGCGTATCCGACGCTCTCGCGCGGCTGCTGCCGTTGCCGGACGACGACTTCGCTGCCCTTTGCCAGTCCGGCACGGGCGGGGGAAGCGCCGTCCTTGCCCCGGCTTCGGCTGAGCCCCCTTCGGAGACGGACCCGACGGGTTGAAGGGGAGGAAAGGACCGCCCTGCTGCGGCCACGTTCCTGGCCAGACTGCGCCGCGCAACGATCCGCGGAGACGCCCTCTTCCATGTCCTTCCTTCAGGGACTTCCGATCGCCGACCTCATCGCCCATTACGGCTACCTTGCCGTCTTCGTCGTCGTCGCGCTGGAGAGCGCGGGCGTGCCGATGCCGGGCGAGACCATCCTGATCTCGTCGGCCGTCTATGCCGGCAGCACGGGCAGCCTCAACGTCGTCCTCATCGTCGCCGCAGCGGCCGCGGCCGCGATCCTCGGCGACAATGTCGGCTACTGGGTCGGGCGCCGCTGGGGCATGCCGCTGCTTCTACGCTACGGCCACCTCATCGCCCTCGACCACGGCCGGCTGAAGCTCGGCCAGTATCTGTTCCGGGAGCATGGCGGGAAGATCGTGTTCTTCGGCCGTTTCACCGCGATGCTGCGCGCCTACGCGGCGGTGCTGGCGGGCGTGAACCGGCTCGATGCGCGCCGCTTCATGCTGTTCAACGGCCTCGGCGGCGTCGCCTGGGCCGGGATCATGGGCTTTGGCGCCTATGCCTGCGGCCGCTCGATCGAGCACATCGTCGGCCCTGTCGGCCTCGCGCTGCTGGCCTTCGTGGTCTTCGGCGGACTGGCGCTCTGGCTGTTCATGAAGCGCCACGAGGAGCGGCTGCTGGTGAAGGCGGAAGCCGCGATCCCCGGCCCGCTGACGCACTGATCTTTTTCGAAGTCAGATCGCGCCGGCAATCGATGCGAGCCCCTCTCCCCGCCTGCGGGGAGAGGGTGAAGCCTTAGCCGGCGACCGCCGCCTTGATCGCGGCGGCGACGCGCTTCACGCCGCCGGAGACATCACCGCCCTTGAGGTGGATTCTCAGCGCCCGGCGCTTGCGCTCGGACAGCACGGCGAAATCGCCCCGCGCCTGGGCCGCGATCACCGTCTTGAACCCGAGCTTGCGTCCCGGGATCGGCAGATCGGCCGAGGGGTCCGCGGTGATCTGGAGGAACACGCCGGAAGCGGGACCGCCCTTGTAGGCCTGCCCCGTCGAGTGGAGGAAGCGCGGGCCGAATTCCAGGCAGGTCGCGACCTGCCGCGCGTCCCGCACCGTGAGCCGGGCCTCCTGCAACGCCGCGTGATGCGCCTCGTTGCGCTCGACATAGGCGAGCAGGGCGACGTAGTCGCACGGCTTCACCCGCGCCAGATGCGCGGCCACGATCGCCTCGAAGCCCTCGCCGGGGCGCAGGGCCTCCGCGTTGGCCGCATCGGCATAGAGCGCGACCGTCTCGTCCTCGAAGATCGGCGTCTCGGCCGGCAGGGCGCCGGTCTCCTCGGCGCTTTCAAACAGCTTCTTCGTCTCGATCTTGCTCGCCTCGACATCGGGCTGGTCGAACGGGTTGATGCCGAGCACCGCCCCCGCCACCGCGGTCGCGATCTCGAAGCGGAAGAACTCCTGCGGGAGCTGTTCGACCTTGTCGAGATCGATGCGCACCACCGGCTGCGCCTCGCTCTCCAGGATCTTCACCGCCTCGTCCTGGCGCGCATCGGCCTGGCTGGTCAGACGCAAGTACACGAACAGCCGGTCGTCGCCGTAGACGGCCGGAACGCCGACCGGCTCGCCCTCGACGGGGATGATGCCGACGCCTTCCTTGCCGGTCGACTCGGCGATGAGCTGCTCGGCCCAGGCGCCGAAGGTGCCGATGCCGGGCGACGCGATGATCGTGATCTTGTCGCGCCCGAACTCCTTGGCCGCGACGCCCATCGCCGCGCCGAGGCGCACGCCGGGATTGGCGGCGGGCGGCACTGCCGGCCCGCAGGAGCGGACCATCATCCGGGCACTGTCGAGGAACTCGCGGATCTCGACGCCGGCCGCCGCCGCGGGGACGAGACCGAAGGCCGAGAGCACGGAGTAGCGCCCGCCGATCTGCGGCACGCCAAGAAAGATCTTGCGGAAACCGTCGTCGTTGGCGGCCTTCTCCATCGCCGAGCCGGGATCGGTCACGGCGACGAAATGCCGGCCGGCCTTGTCGGCACCGACGACGTCCTTCATCCGGCCGAGGAAGTAGTCGCGGAACACGTTGGGCTCGAGCGTCGAGCCCGACTTCGAGGCGACGATGAAGAGGGTCGTCTCGAGATTCACCGCGGCCTCGACGGCGCGGACCTCGTCCGGGTCGGTCGAGTCGAGGATGCGCAGCTTCGGGAACCCCTCCCGGTGGCCGTAGGTGGCGGAGATCACCTCCGGGCCGAGGCTGGAGCCGCCCATGCCGAGCACGACCGCGTCGGTGAAGCCCTCGGCACGGACTTCTTCGGCAAAGTTTTCGTAGAGATCGACCCGCTCCAGCTCGTCCTCGACGATGCGCAGCCAGCCGAGCCACTTGCCCTCGTCGCGGCCGGTCCAGACCGTGGCATCGTGCGCCCAGAGCCGGCGGATCGCGCCGCTCGCGCGCCAGGACTCGACCGCCTTGTCGGTCGCCGCCTGGAGCGGCTCGTCGAACTTGAAGGTCTGCGCGTCGAGCCGGTGGTCGAGCAGGGCCACCCGCTTGCCCGCGACCGCACCGAGCAGGGCATCGGCGGCATCGACGAAGAGCCCCACGCCCTCCTCGACGAGTTGGCGCGCCACCGCCTCGATGTCGATGCCGGCTTCCGCCAACCGTGCCATCACGGTCTCGGCCTCGCCGATATTCTCCTCCAACGATGCCCGCACCCGGCCATGGTCGCGGAACGCGTCCATGGTGGCCGGCGGCATGGTGTTGACGGTGTTTTTGCCGATCAGCTCTTCGACATAGAGCACGTCCGAGTAGGCCTTGTTCTTGGTGCCCGTGGAAGCCCAGAGCAGGCGCTGCGCCTTCGCCCCCTTGGCCTCCAGCGCCTCCCATTTCGGCCCGGCAAAGATGCGCTTGTAGCGCTGGTAGGCGAGCTTGGCGTTGGCGATGGCCACCTTGCCCTTGAGATCCTCGTAGCCGCCCACCTCATCCAGCCGCTTGTCGACGAGGCTGTCGATGCGGCTGATGAAGAAGCTCGCGACGGAGGCGACCTTCGAGACGTCACCACCCTTCGCACCGAACTCGGTCAGCCCGTCGATGAAGGCGTGGGCGACCTCCTCGTAGACGCTCTGCGAGAACAGCAGCGTGATATTGACCGAGATGCCCTCCGCCGTGAGCTGGCGGATCGCCGGCAGGCCGGCAGGGGTGGCCGGCACCTTCACCATCAGGTTGTCGCGCCCGACCGCCGCGTGCAGGCGACGGGCCTCGTTCAGGGTCTCTTCGGTGTCGAGGGCGAGGTAGGGGGAGACTTCGAGGCTGACATAGCCGTCTGCGCCGTCGCTCGTGTCGTAGACTTGGGCCAGGACGTCGGCCGCCGCCTGGATGTCGGCGATGGCGAGCCCCTCGTAGAGATCGATGACGCGGGCATCGCCCTGGCTCAGCACGGCCTTGAGGCTGTCGTCGTACTCGGGCGAGTGGCCGATCGCCTTCTCGAAGATCGCCGGGTTGGAGGTGACGCCGCGCAGGTCGTCCTTCTCCACCAGCGCCTGGAGTTCACCCTTGGCGATGAAGCCGCGGGCCACGAAATCGAGCCAGACCGCCTGCTCGTGCTCGGTGAAGAGGGCGTTCAGCGCGTTCATCTCGGTCGTCCTCGCGTCGTTCTTCTTGCGTCCCGTCACCCTGTAGATAGGGCGGGGAGCCGCGCGTTACCCTCCCCCTGCGCGGGGGAGGGTTGATCTGCGAGCCTATTTCTTGTGCTTGGCCACCTGCGCGCGGGCGGCCTCGATCACCTTATCGGCGGTGAAGCCGAACTTGCCGAGCAGATCCTTGATCGGGGCCGAGGCGCCGAAGGTGCTCATGCCGATGATCGAGCCGGAGGAGCCGGTGTAGCGGTCCCAGCCGATGACGCTGCCCTGCTCGACCGCCACGCGCGCCAGCACGTCCGGCGGCAAGACGGAGTTGCGGTAGCTCTCGTCCTGGCGCTCGAACAGTTCCCACGACGGCATCGAGACGACGCGGGCCTTCACGCCCTCGCCCTTCAGGGTCTCGTAGGCGCCGACGCAGAGCTGCACCTCGGAGCCCGTGCCGATCAGGATCACGTCGGGCGTGCCCTCGCAGTCGGCGAGGACGTAGGCGCCCTTCGCGGTACCGGAGGCGGGGGCGTATTTCGAGCGGTCGAAGGTCGGCAGCGGCTGGCGCGAGAGCGCCAGCACCGCCGGCTGATCCTTCAGCGAGAAGATCACCCGGTAGGCCTCGGCCACCTCGTTGGCGTCGGCCGGGCGTAGGGTCACGAGGCCGGGGATGCAGCGCAGGGAGAGGATCTGCTCCACCGGCTGGTGGGTCGGCCCGTCCTCGCCCACGCCGATCGAATCGTGCGTGAAGATGTGGAAGATCGGCAGTTCCATCAGCGAGGCGAGCCGGATCGGCGGGCGCATGTAGTCGGCGAAGACGAGGAAGGTCGCCCCGTAGGCGCGCAGGCCCACGAGCCCGAGCCCGTTCACGATCGAGCCCATGGCATGCTCGCGCACGCCGAAATGGATGTTGCGCCCGCCCGGCTCGAACGGGGTCAGCGAGCCCGCGCCCTCGAAAGTGAGGTTCGACTTGTTGGACGGCGCCAGATCGGCCGAGCCGCCGAGGAGGAACGGCACGTGCTGGGCGATGGCGTTGAGCACCTTGCCCGAGGATTCGCGCGTCGCGAGCCCCTTGGCGTCGGCCTCGAAGACCGGGATGTCCCGGTCCCAGCCCTCGGGCAGGCGGCCTTCGAGGAAAGCCGACAGATCCTCGGCATGCTCCGCATCCGCCGCCTTGGCGGCCTCGAAGAAGCCCTGCCACTGACTGTAGAGCGCGGCGCCGCGCTTGCCGATGCCTTCGGCAAAGGTGTCGTAGACGCCGTCCGGCACGAGGAACTCGGAATCCTCCGGCCAGCCATAGGCGCGCTTGGCGCCCTTCACCTCGTCGGGGCCGAGCGCGTCGGAATGGGCCTTCGAGGTGTTCTGCTTGGTCGGCGCGCCGTAGCCGATGATCGAGTTGACGATGATCAGGGTCGGGCGGTCGCTCGATTGCAGGAAGGTCTCGAGCGCCGAGGCGATGGCGTGGGTGTCGTTCGCGTCGGCCACCCGCAGCACCTGCCAACCATAGGCGAGGAAACGCGCGGCGACCTCTTCCGAGAAGGCGAGTTCGGTGTGGCCCTCGATGGTGATGGTGTTGTTGTCGTAGATCCAGCAGAGGTTCGACAGGCGCAGATGGCCCGCGATCGAGGCGGCCTCCTGGCTGACGCCCTCCATCAGGTCGCCGTCCGAGCAGATGGCGTAGACGTTGTAGTCGAACAGCGGCAGGTCGGGCCGGTTCAGGCGCTCGCCCTTGAAGCGGCCGCCCATCGCCATGCCGACGGAATTCGCCACGCCCTGGCCGAGGGGCCCGGTGGTGGTCTCGACGCCGGTGGTGAAGTGGTATTCCGGGTGGCCCGGCGTGCGGCTGTCGAGCTGCCGGAATTTCTTGATGTCGTCCAGCGAGATGGCGGGGGCGTTTCCGCCGTCGCTCTCCGCGACGCGGGCGAGATGCAGCAGCCCGTAAAGCAGCATCGAGGCATGGCCCGCCGAGAGCACGAAGCGGTCGCGGTTCGGCCAGTGCGGATGGGCCGGATCGTAGCGCAGATACCGGTTCCACAGGGTGTAGGCGACGGGCGCGAGCGCCATCGGCGCGCCGGCATGTCCGGAATTGGCCTTCTGCACCGCGTCGATCGCGAGCGTCCGGATCGTGTCGATCGCGAGCTTATCGCCCTGGCTCAGGGCCGCCTTCGGGCTCGTGTCTGCACCGCTCATGGAGTTACCGTCTTTCTCGCTTCCATCGCCCGCCGTCTGACGGAGTGCGCCTACTGCGCCGCGATGGATTCGCCTACCCTCGACTCGGAATCGTCCGTGCCGCTGCCCCGTTCCTTCGCAGGACCGGTGGCGCGGCTGTAATTGAGGATCGTGTTGACGAGCGCAACATGCGTGAACGCCTGAGGGAAGTTCCCCACCAGCCGTTTCGCGCGCACGTCGTACTCTTCGGAGACCAATCCGAGGTCGGTGCAGACGCCGATCAGGCGCTCGATCAGGTCGCGGGCCTCGTCACAGCGGCCGAGGCCGATCAGATTGTCAGCGTACCAGAAGCTGCAGGGGAGGAAGGCGCCCTCGTTGCCCGGCAGGCCGTCGACGGTCTGGCCTTCCGTCTCGTAGCGCAGGATGAAGCCCTCGCGCATCAGATGCGATTCGACGGCCGCCACGGTGCCGACCACGCGGGGATCGTCCTGGGGCAGGAAGCCCATATGCGCGATCAGCAGCAGGCTCGCATCGAGCGCCTTGCTTCCGTAGGATTGGACGAAGCTGTTCAGCTCCGGGTCGAACCCCTTCGCGCAGACCTCGGCGTGGATCTCGTCGCGAATCGCCTTCCAGTGCGCGACCGGCGGTTCGGCGGAGCGCAGATCGTCCACGCCCATCATCTCGACGCTGCGGATCGCCCGGTCGAAGGCGACCCAGGCCATCACCTTGGAATGGACGAAGTGGCGCCGCCCGCCGCGCACCTCCCAGATGCCTTCATCGGGCGCGCGCCACGCCGTCTCGAGGTGCTTGATGATCGCTTGGCCGACGCGCAGGCCCTCCTTGTTCTGTCCCATGCCGCGGGCACCGGCCTGGAACAGGGCGTCGAACAACTCCCCGTAGACGTCGAGCTGGAACTGCGCGATCGCCGCGTTGCCGACGCGCACGGGCCGCGAGTTCTCGTAACCGGGCAGCCAGTCGAGTTCGATCTCCGGCAGAAGCCGCTCGCCGGCGATGCCGTAGAGGATGTGCGCCTGCTCCGGGTTGCCGGCCACCGCGCGGGTCAGCCAGTCGCGCCACGCGCGGGCCTCCTCGATGTAGCCAGAATCCATCAGCGCCAGCAGCGTGAAGGTCGAGTCGCGCAGCCAGCAGAAGCGGTAGTCCCAGTTGCGCACCCCGCCGAGTTCTTCCGGCAGGGACGTAGTGGGCGCGGCGACGATCCCCCCGGTCGGCTGGTAGATCAGCGCCTTCAGCGTCAACAGGGAGCGGCGCAGGATGGCGTCCCAGGGCGTCTGAAGCGTGCAGCGGCTCGACCACTCGCGCCAGAACCGGTTGGTGTCGTCGAGCCAGCGGCGCGGCTCGATCGGCGGCGGATCGTCCTCGTGCGAGGCGCCGTAGCTCAGCACGAAGCGGACCGCATCACCCTTGTAGACCGTGAATTCCGAGACCGTGGTCTGGTGGGTGGAGCCGCGCATCGGCGCGTTGGTGCGCAGGACCACCTTGTGCGGCCCGGAGATGGCGCGAAGATCCCCGAGTTCGCTGCGCGAGACCCAGGGCACCGCCGAGCCGTAATCGAAGCGCACGGCCAACTCCATCCGCATCGCCATCCGGCCGCGCACGCCCTCGACCAAGCGGATGACGTGGCTGCCATCGCCCACGGGCATGAAGTCGGTGACGCGGACCTCGCCCTCATGGGTCTTGTGCGTGGTCTCCAGCACCAGAGAGCCGCTGCGGTAGCGCCAGGAATGCTGCGCGCCCTCCGCCACCGGGGCGAGCTTCCAGAAGCCGTGCTCCTCCGTCCCGAGAAGGCTCGCGAACAGGGCCGAAGCATCGAAGCGCGGCATGCACAGCCAATCGATGCTGCCGTCGCGGCCGACCAGGGCCGCGGTGCGCCCGTCGCCGATCAGGGCGTAATCCTCGATCCGTCCCGCCATCCCGGCCTCCGTCGTCGCACCCTGAGCCGAACGACGCGGGGGAAACGCGGGCTTCGGCCTCACTCGCAGAGCATCACGCGCGATCAAGCCGCCGCGTCGGCGACGCGGTGGACGGGGTCGCGGTTCCGCCCCGCGCGAAGTGGCGCAGCGGCCGCGCTTCGCAAGGTTTCGGAGCTAATGATTGTGAAGACCGCGCTTCGCGGCGCGGCGCGCTCCGTTTCAGCGCAGCTCCGAGACGAGGCTGACGACCGAGCCGCTCAGGCTCGTGACGCCGGTCGCCGCGCCGGAGCCGGCCGTGCGGGCCGCATCCCAGACCGCGTCGACGGCGGCGAAGGGGAGGGCGCCTGCGGGCAGGAAGCGGCCGCCCTCTTCCTCCGCGCGCGCCAATTCTTCCGCACGCGCCACGGCGGCGGGTGCCGAGACGACCGGCTCGAACGCGGCTTTCGCCGGGCTCGCGGGCTGCGTCGTCGCCATCCGGCTCGCGGTGGCGCGCCGGCGCTCGGTTCGGGTGGCGAGGCGCGGGGGGCGGGCCTGCGGCGGCGCGGCCTCTCTTGCGGCGACGAGGGGCACGAGGCGGGCGAAGGCCTCGCTGGCCGGCCCCGCCTCGACATCGGCGAGCAGGGCCTTGCCCGGATCGAACACGGTGAAGCCGGGGGCCGCAGCCATGGCCGGCACGGCCCGCACCGATTCGACCGGCGGCATCGTCGGTCCCTGGGCCGGCTCGCGGCAGACGAGCGACAGCAGGGCGGCGGCCACGGCGAGGCCGAGGGTCGGCAGCAAGGGGGGAAGCACGGCGCGCGGGGTCGCGGACACGTCCGGCTTTCGCAGCGGATCGACGACGCGCATGAACCGGCCCCTCCTGATAGATTCGCAAGCGGCTTGAGTGTGCGCCCCGGTTTACGGCAGAACCGGGGCCGGGAGATGTCGGTTTGTAACCGTCGTTATCGATCGGGCGGGCATACGGCTTGCCTGCGATGCGTCCGCCCCTTTCACGGCAGGCGCTTCCGCACGCGCCTCATTCAAGACCGACCGCCTTCCTCACCGATGCCTTCCTCGAACGGATCGAACCACTCCGGCCCTCGATGACCGAGACCAGCCTCACCGTCGCCGTGATCGATCCGAGCCGCGCCCGCGCAGCGATCCTGGAGGAGGGCCTTCGCGCCTCCGGCGTCGGCAACGTCGTCGTGCTTGCGGACGGTCCGGACCTCCAGGCGCGGGTGGCGAGCTTGAAGCCCGACGTGATCGTGGTCCATCTGGAAAGCCCGAGCCGGGACGTGCTGGAGCAGATGTCGGGCCTGTCCCGGCAGGCCGAGCGGCCGGTGGCGATGTTCGTGGACCGCTCGGACCAGACCATGATGCAGGCGGCCGTCGATGCGGGCATCTCGGCCTATGTCGTGGACGGGCTGCGCTCGGAACGGATCCGGCCGATCCTCGACATCGCGATCCTGCGTTTCAATGCCTTCGCCCGGCTCCAGCGCGAACTCGACGAAGCCCGCTCGGAACTCGCCGACCGCAAGCTGATCGAGCGCGCCAAGGGCATCCTGATGACGCGCAAGGGCATGAGCGAGGACGAGGCGTACAAGCTCTTGCGGCGGCAGGCGATGAACGAGAAGCGCAAGATCGTCGACATCGCCCGCGCCATCGTCACCGCGGCGGATCTGCTCGGATGAGGATCAGACTCGGATACGTCCCCCTCACCGACGCCGCCCCCGTGATCGCGGCGGCGGAACTGGGCTTCGCGCAGGCCGAGGGGCTTGAGATCGAACTCGCGCGCGAGCCCTCCTGGGCGACCCTGCGCGACCGGCTGGCGCTGGGCCATCTCGACGCCGCGCATATGCTCGGGCCGCTCGCCATCGCCAGCGCGCTCGGTCTCTCGGGGCCGCAGGCCCATTTGAGCGTGCCGATGGCGCTCGGCCTCAACGGCAACGCCGTGGCCGTCTCGAACGCGCTCTGGGCGGCGATGGCGCCGGAGAGCGACGGGCTCGGTGACGTGGCCGCGGCTTTCTCAAAGGTCGCCCGCGCGCGGGCCGGGGAGGGGCGTCCGCTCGTCATCGGCACCGTGCATCCCTTCTCCAGCCATTCCTACCAGCTCCGCCTGTTCGCGGGCTTGAGCGGGCTCGACCTCGACGCGACGGTGCGGCTGGTCGTGGTGCCGCCGCCGGAGACGGTGGATGCACTGCGGCACGGGCGCATCGACGGCTTCTGCGTCGGCGCTCCCTGGAACAGCGTCGCGGTCGCCGCGGGCCTCGGCCGGATCGCGGCACTCGGCTGCGAGATCGCGCCCGACTGCCCGGAGAAGGTCCTGGCGCTGCCGGCGGAGGGGGCCGAATTCACGGCCCCCCTGGTCAGGGCCGTCCACCGGGCCGGGCTGTGGTGCGCCGCCCCCGAGAACCGCGAGGCTCTGAGCCGCCTGCTCGCCGAACGGGCAGGACTCGACGCGGATGCCGCGCTCGTCGCGCGCACACTCCGTGGCGCGCTGATCGTGGATCGGGACGGAACCGAGCGGGCGAACCCGGACTATCTGCGCCTCGACGCGGCGACCCACCGGCCGAACCCGGAGCATGCCCGGTGGCTGGTGGCACAGATGGCCGCCTGCGGGCAGGTGGCCGCCGACGACGACGCCGCGGACCGGGCGGCAGCGCTCTACCGGCCCGACATCTTCGCCGCGGCCATCGGCGGCTGATCGCATTTTCAGCCGCCAATGACCGGCTCGGGCTGCGTCGCGCAGCACCGTCAGCCTCATTCTTGTGCAGTGCATGAAATCATGGCGCCGCTGAGTGCGGGCAGCGCGGCAAACCCGTGATGCCAGAGGTCCGCGAGAAGCGGCACGCCCTTCCGCGCAATTGGCACGGCTCCTGCAGGGGTGGTCGTACGGGCCCGCCAACGACGACGCGCCCCCAACGTCAGCAAGGCCGCTGATCCGGACTGCCCGCACGCGACGCATGTCGATCGCGCTGGCGATCCCGGACGGCGGCCTTTTCCATGTGCAGACAGCGCACCGGAGCGAAGAGCGGATGAGCATCGATCACGGCAACACGACCCGCCGCGGCGTCCTCAAGGGGGCGGCGGCTGCCCTCGCCCTCGCGGGTGCCGCCCGCGCCGCCTTGCCGGCCGGTGCCTTCGCGCAGGCTGCGGGGCCTGAGGTGAAGGGGGTCAAGCTCGGCTTCATCGCCCTGACCGATGCGGCGCCGCTCTTCGTGGCCAAGGAGAAGGGCATCTTCGCCAAGTACGGCCTGCCCGAGACCGAGGTGCTCAAGCAGGCGAGCTGGGGCACGACCCGCGACAACCTCGTGCTCGGCTCCGAGGGCAACGGCATCGACGGCGCCCACATCCTGACGCCGATGCCGTACCTGATCTCGGCCGGCCGGGTGACGCAGAACAACGTGCCGGTGCCGATGTACATCCTCGGCCGGCTCAACCTGAACGGCCAGTGCATCTCGGTCGGCAAGGAATACGCCGACGACAAGATCGGCCTCGACCCGAAGGTCTTCAAAGCCGCGATCGACAAGAAGAAAGCCTCCGGAAAGGCCGTGAAGGCGGCGATGACCTTCCCCGGCGGCACCCACGACCTGTGGATCCGCTACTGGCTCGCGGCCGGCGGCATCGACCCCGACAAGGACATCGAGACCATCGTCGTGCCGCCGCCGCAGATGGTGGCGAACATGAAGGTCGGCACGATGGACGTGTTCTGCGTCTGCGAGCCCTGGCACAAGCAGCTCATCAGCCAGGGCATCGGCTACACCGCGCTCACCACCGGCGAATTGTGGAAGGACCACCCCGAGAAATCGCTCGCGGTCCGCGCCGCCTGGGTCGACAAGAATCCCAACGCCGCCAAGGCGCTCATGATGGCGGTGATGGAGGCCCAGGCGTGGTGCGACCGGCCCGAGAACTGGGACGAGCTCGCCGCCATCGTCGCCAAGCGCCAGTGGATCAACGTGCCGGTCGCCGACGTGATCGACCGGATGAAGGGCAAGTTCGACTACGGCAACGGCCGCGTCGTCGAGAAGAGCCCGGTGATGATGAAGTACTGGGACAACGGCGCCGCCGGCTATCCCTACCACAGCCATGACCTCTGGTTCCTCACCGAGGACATCCGCTGGGGCAAGTTCGAGGGCGGCACCGACACCAAGGCGCTCATCGCCAAGGTGAACCGCGAGGATCTGTGGAAGGACGCGGCCAAGGCGCTCGGCGGCATCGCGATCCCGGCCTCGACCTCGCGGGGCAAGGAGACCTTCTTCGACGGCAAGGTCTTCGACCCCGAGAATCCCGCCGCGTATCTCAACAGCCTCGAGATCAAGAAGGTCGCGTGATGGCCACTGGAGCAACCCTCGGCACCGCCGCCCGCGACCGCGCCGCGGTCAAGGCGCGCGGGCCCTTCATCACTCTGGCGGGCCTGCGCGGCGTCGCCGCCCGCGTCCTGCCGCCGCTCGTCGTCCTGGCGGGCTTCCTGCTCCTGTGGGAGGTGCTGTGCTCCTCCCCCACCGCCGGCCTGCCGCCGCCCTCGCGGGTGGTGACGGAGGCTTGGGACATCATCGTCGATCCGTTCTACGACAACGGCGGCACCGACAAGGGTCTGTTCTGGCATATCGCCGCGAGCCTGAAGCGCGTGGCCCTCGGCTTCTCGCTGGCGGTGGTGGCCGGTGTGATGCTCGGCACGCTGGTCGGCCAGTCCGACTGGGCGATGCGTGGGCTCGACCCGATCTTCCAGATCCTGCGCACGATTCCGCCGCTGGCGTGGCTCCCGCTCTCGCTCGCCGCCTTCCGCGACGGCCAGCCGAGCGCGATCTTCGTGATCTTCATCACCTCGATCTGGCCGATCATCATCAACACGGCGGTCGGCATCCGCAACATTCCGCAGGACTACCGCAACGTCGCCGCGGTCATCCGGCTGAACCCGATCGAGTTCTTCGTGAAGATCATGCTGCCCTCGGCGGCCCCCTACATCTTCACCGGTCTTCGCATCGGCGTCGGCCTGTCCTGGCTCGCCATCGTCGCGGCCGAGATGCTGATCGGCGGCGTCGGGATCGGCTTCTTCATCTGGGATGCGTGGAACTCGTCGCACATCTCCGAGATCATCGTCGCCCTCGTCTATGTCGGGCTCATCGGCTTCGTCCTCGACCGGATGGTCGCCGGGCTCGGCGTGCTCGTGACCCGCGGCACCAGCGCAGCGTGAGGGACTAGGAACATGGCTCATCTCTCCCTCTCCCAGGTCGGCATCACGTTTCATCGCGGCGGCAAGGCGTCGGAAGTGCTGCGCGACGTGAACCTCGACATCGCCAAGGGCGAGTTCGTCTCGATCATCGGGCATTCCGGCTGCGGCAAGTCGACGGTGCTCAACATCGTCGCCGGCCTGCTCAAGGCCTCGACCGGCGGCGTGCTGCTGGACGGGCGTGAAGTGAACGCCCCCGGCCCCGACCGCGCGGTGGTGTTCCAGAACCACTCGCTCCTGCCCTGGCTGACCGTGCGCGAGAACGTGGCGCTCGCCGTCGACAAGGTCTCGAAGGGTAAGAAGACCCGCGCCGAGCGCACGCAGTGGATCGAGCACAACCTCGCGCTCGTGAACATGATGCACGCCGCCGAGAAGCGCCCGAACGAGATCTCGGGCGGCATGAAGCAGCGCGTCGGCATCGCCCGGGCGCTGGCCATGGAGCCGACCGTGCTGCTCATGGACGAGCCCTTCGGCGCGCTCGACGCGCTGACCCGCGCCCATCTCCAGGACCAGACCATGGAGATCCAGCAGCGGCTCAAGAACACCGTCATCATGATCACCCACGACGTGGACGAGGCGGTGCTGCTCTCCGACCGCATCGTGATGATGACGAACGGGCCGTCGGCGACCATCGGCGAGATCCTGCCCGTGCCGCTGGCGCGGCCCCGCCGCCGGCTCGACCTCGTGGAGGACGCGACCTACGTCCACGCCCGCGCCGCGGTGCTGGAATTCCTCTACGCCCGCCACGCCAAGCCCGGTCTCGCCGCCTGAGTTCGTGAAGGGGGATCACGGGTTGATGAGCGTGAGGGACAGACTCGTCGTCGTCGGCAACGGCATGGCCTCGCTCCGCTTCCTCGAGCGGCTGACGGAGCGCGCGCCGGGCCGCTACGACGTGACGGTGGTCGGCGCCGAGCCGGTGGCGGCCTATAACCGGGTGCTGCTCTCCTCGCTGCTCGGCGGCGAGGTGGACGAGGCGGCCTGCGGCTTCCGTCCTCTTTCTTGGTATGAGGAGCACGGCATCCGCCTCGTCACCGGCGCACCGGTCACCGAGATCGACCGGGCGAACCGCATCGCGCTGGTCGGCTCCGCCCATGTGCTGCCCTACGACCGGCTGGTGCTGGCGGTGGGCTCGCTGCCGATCCGGCTGCCGCTGCCCGGCATCGACCTGCCCGGCGTCCTCACCTTCCGCGACTTCGCCGACGTGGCGGCGATCCGCAAAGCCGCCGTCGAGCATGCCAGGGCGGTGGTGATCGGCGGCGGGCTTCTGGGCCTGGAGGCCGCGGTCGGGCTCGCCCGGCTCGGGGTCGACACCACGCTGATCCACGTCATGGACCGGGTGATGGAGCGCCAGCTCGACCATGCCGCCGCCCGCCTCGTGCGCACGGCGATGGAGGCGCGCGGCGTCAAGGTGATGCTGTCCGCCGACACCGCCGCGATCGAGGGCGACGGACGCGTCGAACGCCTGCGGATGAAGGACGGCAGCGTGATCGCGGCCGATCTCGTGGTGATGTCGGTCGGCATCCGCGCCTCGACGGCCCTGGCGCAGTCCTGCGGGCTGACCTGCGGGCGCGGCATCACGGTGGACGATCGGATGACCACCTCCGATCCGGCGATTCATGCGCTCGGCGAATGCGCCGAGCACAGGGGCGTCGTGTACGGCCTCGTCGAGCCCGCCTACGAGCAGGCTGAAGTGCTGTCGCGGGCGCTTCTCGGCGAGGCGGCGGCCTATCCCGGCACGTCCCTTGCCACGAGCCTGAAGGTGTCGGGCCTGCCGGTCTTCTCCGCCGGCGTGGTCGATACGCCCGAGGGCGCCGAGGCGGTCGTGATGCACGATGCCGCCGCCGGCCTCTACCGCAAGCTGATCATTGCCGATGGCCGCCTCGCGGGGGCGGTGTTTGTCGGCGATATCGCCGAGCAGGCGCGCTGCAAGGAGCTGATCCGCTCCGGCGCGCCGCTCTCTCCTGACGACCGGGACGACCTGATGTTCGGCCCGGCCCCGAAAACCCTCGCAGCGTGAGTGAGGCAGCGATGGCAGACGAATTCGACGCCGAGCAGAAGCGCTACCTGGAGGGCTTCGCCTCCGGCATCGCCGCGGCCCGGATGACCGGCGGCCTCGCCGCGGGCCAAGCCCCGGCGAGCGCGCCCGCCGAGCCCACGGGCCCGGACGCGATCCACATCAAGGCGCAGATCCGCACCGTGAAGGAGGGCGGCAAGCTCTGCGACCAGGAGAAGTGGAAACGGGCCGAGAACCCGTTCGACGGCCATAACCGCCTGAAGGCGGAGGCCGCCACAGGCAAGCAGCCCAAGCCCGAGGACAATTTCCGCTGGCGCTACCACGGCATGTTCTGGGTCGCGCCGACCCAGACCTCCTACATGTGCCGGATCCGGGTTCCGAACGGCATCCTGCACCACTGGCAGTTCGCCGGTCTCGCCGACCTCGCCGACGCCCATGGCGGCGCCTACAGCCACGTCACCACCCGCGCGGGCCTGCAGGTGCGCGAGATCGCGCCCGAGCACGCCCAGCCCTTCCTCGACGGGCTGATCGATCTCGGCCTGACCGCGCAGGGCGCGGGCGCCGACAACATCCGCAACGTCACCGGCTCGCCCGCCGCCGGCATCGACGCGCAGGAACTGCTGGACACCCGTCCGCTCACCAAGTCCTGGCACAACTGGATCCTGAACGACCGCTCGCTCTACGGTCTGCCGCGCAAGTTCAACGTCTCCTTCGACGGCGGCGGCGTGATGCCGGCGCTCGAAGAGACGAACGACATCGGCTTCCAGGCGATCGAGGTGCTGGAGGGCGCCGCGGTCGCGCCGGGCGTCTGGATGCGCCTCGTGCTCGGCGGCATCTCGGGCCACAGGGATCTGGCCCGCGACACCGGAATCGTCCTCAGGCCCGAGGACTGCAACCTTGTGGCCGACGCGATCATCCGGGTCTTCATCGAGAACGGCGACCGGACCAACCGCAACAAGGCCCGGATGAAGTACGTCCTCGACGCCTGGGGCGTCGACAAGTACATCGCCGCCGTCGAGGAGAAGCTCGGGCGCAAGCTCGACCGGGTCGACGCCGCCCACGTCGCGCCGCGCCGGCCGACCGACCGCTTCAGCCATGTCGGCGTTCATGCCCAGGTCCAGCCCGGTCTGAACTGGGTCGGCGTGGTGCTTCCCGTCGGCAAGATGACCACCGACGAGATGCGCGGGCTGGCGAAGATCGCCGCGGAATGCGGCGACGGCCAGATCCGCATGACGGTCTGGCAGAACTTCATCTTCTCCGGCGTGCCGGACGCGAAGGTGGCCGAGGTCGAGGCCCGGGTGCTCGCGCTCGGGCTCACGGTGAAGGCCGCCGGCATCCGCTCCGGCCTCGTCGCCTGCACCGGCTCGCGCGGCTGCAAGTTCGCCGCCGCCGACACCAAGGGTCACGCGATGGTCATCGCCGACCATGTCGAGCGGACCGTGCCGGCGCTGGACGTGCCCGTGAACGTGCACCTCACCGGCTGCCACCATTCCTGCGCCCAGCACTACATCGGCGATATCGGCCTGATCGGCGCGAAGGTCGTCGTCTCGGAGGAGGGCGACACCGTCGAGGGTTACGACGTCGTGGTCGGCGGCGGATTTGCCGAAAACCCGAAGATCGGCACCGAGATCTGGAAGGCGGTGAAGGCCGACGACGTGCCCTCGCGCGTCGAGGCGCTGCTCAACGCCTATCTCGCCCGCCGCCTTGGCCCGGAGGAGAGCTTCCAGGCCTTCACCGCGCGCACCGGCCCCGAGGCCCTGCGCGACGCCGCCGAAGAACAACCCGCCCTCAAGGCCGCCGCATGACCCAGCACGTCGCGCCCCCGCTCGTTCTCATCCCTGAAAGCGCCCCGTTCAACGCCGACCAGCGCTCCTGGCTGTCAGGCTACTTCGCCGCGCTCCTCGGCCCTGCCGTGGAAGGCGCCACCGCGCTCGGCCCCGGCGAGGCGCCGTCCACGGGTCCGAAGCTCGCCGACAACGACGACGCGCCCTGGCACGACCCGTCGATGCCGATCAACGACCGGATGGCGATCGCCAAGGACCGCTCCGAGCCGCAGAAGCTGATGGCCGCCATGGCCCAGCAGGATTGCGGGCAGTGCGGCTACAACTGCGCGGACTACGCCAACGCGATCTTCCTCAAGAGCGAGGAGCGGCTGAACCTTTGCCAGCCCGGCGGCAAAGAGACCCTCCGGATGCTCAAGAAGCTCGACGAGGAGTTCGGCGCCTCCGGCGGCGCGGCCTCCGCTCCGAAGGCGGAGGCGGGCGACGCTCCGAAGAAGGAACCGGAACTCGGACCGCTGGGCTTCTGCCGCGAGAACCCGGTGGAGGCGACCTTCCTCTCGCGCACGCGCCTCAACGCGCCGGGCGGCGAGAAGGAGACCTGGCACATCGAGATCGACCTGCGGGACACGCCGATCACCTACGAGGCGGGCGATTCCCTCGGCCTGTTCCCCGCCAACGCCCCGGCCCTGGTCGATGCGGTGATCGCGGAACTCGGCACGCGGCCCGAGCGGATGATCGCGGGCAAGACCCTGCGCGACCGGCTGCTGACCGAGTATTCCCTGGGTGCCGCGCCGGACAACCTCTACCAGCTCCTCTCGCTCCTCACCTCGGGTGCCGCCCGGAAGAAGGCGCAGGCGCTGGCGGCCGGCGAGGATCCGGACGGCGATGCGCAGCATCTCGACGTGCTCGGCGCGCTCCACAAATTCCCCGGTGCGCGCCCCGATGCCGAGGTCTTCCTGGAGGCGCTCGACGAGTTGCAGCCACGGCTCTACTCGATCTCCTCCTCGCCGAAGATGGACGAGGGCCGGGTTTCGCTCACCGTCGATGCGGTGCGCTACAACCATCGCTCGCGCCTGCGCCTCGGCGTCGCCTCCACGCATCTGGGCGAGCGTCTCCCGGAGCAGACGAAGGTCCGGATCTACCTGCAGAAGGCGCACGGTTTCGGCCTGCCGGCGGATGCGGGCAAGGACGTGATCATGTGCGGCCCCGGCACCGGCGTCGCGCCGTTCCGCTCGTTCCTGCGCGAGCGGGCGGCGACGAAGGCGCCCGGCCGCAACTGGCTGTTCTACGGCCACCAGCGGCAGGCGACCGACTTCTTCTACAAAGACGAGCTGAACGGCCTGAAGGACGACAAGGTGCTGACCCGCCTCTCGCTCGCTTGGTCGCGCGACGGCACGGAAAAGACCTACGTGCAGGACCGGATGCGCGAGAACGGCGCCGAGCTGTGGAAATGGCTGGAGGGCGGCGCCCATTTCTACGTCTGCGGCGATGCCAAGCGCATGGCCAAGGACGTGGAGCGGGCGATCATCGACGTCGCCGCCCAGTTCGGCGGCAAGAACCCCGACGAGGCCGTGGCCTACCTCGCCGCCCTGAAGAAGAGCGGGCGCTATCAGGCGGACGTGTACTGAGGGGGGCCCCTCCCACTGCCTCAGGTCGCCGGGTTGACCCGTGGATCGGCGCGCAGCCGCGCCGCGGCGAGATCGACAAAGGCGCGGGTCTTGGCCGGCGCCCGCCGTCCCTCGGGGCTGACGACGTGGATCGGAACCGGCGCCTCCTCGTCCTCGCTGAGGAGGATGCGCAGGCGCCCTTCCGCCACCGCCGGCGCGACCTGATAGGACAGCAGACGCGCGATCCCCCAACCGTCGAGGGCCGCCGCCAGCGCCGCATCGACCGTGTTGCAGACGAGCCGGGGATGGACGCTGACCGTAGTGCGCCGCTCGGGCCCGAACCGCCATTCCGGCAGGGCACCGGGGTTTGACGAGCCGACCACCGCATGATCGCGCAGGTCGTGCGGTGTTTCGGGCACGCCATGCCGCTCGAGATAGCTCGGTGCGGCGCAGACGACCCGTCGCACGCTGCCGACACGGATCGCCGTGAGCCCGGAATCGGCCAGATGCCCGATCCGCACGCCGACATCGATGCCCTCTTCGATCATGTTGACGATCCGGTCGAGGTACAAGGCGCGGACCGCCACCGCAGGGTGACGCGCGAGATAATCGGTCACCACCGGCAGCACGTAGAGCCGGCCGAACTGTACCGGCGCCGTCAGCGTCAGGACACCGGTCGGCGTCGCGGTCGAGCCCGCAGCGGCGGCCTCCGCTTCCGCGACTTCGGACAGGATGCGGCGGCAATCCTCCAGATAGCGCGCGCCCGCCTCGGTGAGCTTCACCGAGCGCGTGGTGCGGATGAACAGCCGTGCCCCGATCGCGGCTTCGAGCGCCGCCACCGAGCGGGTGACCGCGGCCGGGCTCATGGCCAGTGCGCGCGCCGCGCCGGCGAAGCCGCCGCTCTCGGCGACCCGGACGAACACCCGCATTCCCTGCAGCCGGTCCATGACAGCCCCTTCCCGTGAGGAGCAGAGTGGCGATTGTTCCGCTCAACGCAACAGTCGCATGCCGACAATGCCGGTTCACTGCGCCAGGAAGAAGGAGTTTGATCGAGTTCGCGGCCGATCCCAGGGCCGGGAGGAGACGACGCGATGAAGCTCTACAGCCTGACGCTCTCGGGCCATGCCCACCGGGCACGCCTGTTCCTGTCGCTGGTCGGCCAGCCCTATGAAACCGTCGAGGTCGATTTTGCCGGGGGGCAGAACCGATCGCCGGGTTTCCTCGCGATCAACCCGTTCGGGCAGGTCCCCGTCCTCGACGACGACGGGACGATCGTGCCGGATTCCAACGCCATCCTCGTCTATCTCGCAAAGAAGCTCGGGCGCAGCGACTGGCTGCCGGAGGATGCGGCCGGAGCCGCGCGGGTGCAGCGCTGGCTTTCCGTCGCGGCCGGGCCGATCGCCTTCGGCCCCTGCGCCGCCCGCCTCGTCACGCTGTTCGGCGCCAACTTCGATACGGGGGAGGTGATCGCCCGCGCCCACAGGATTCTGGCGCTGATCGACGCGGAGCTGTCGTCCTGCGATTGGCTCGCCGCCGACCGTCCGACCATCGCCGATGTGGCGCTCTACAGCTACATCGCCGCGGCGCCCGAGGGGAACGTCGATCTCGCGCCTTACGAAAACGTCCGTGCCTGGCTCGCCCGCATCGAGGCGTTGCCCGGCTTCGTGTCACTCCCGGCCTCGCCGGTCGGCCTGAACGCGACGGGAGACTCCGCATGAACGGGCAAGCCGCATCCTCCCCCTGGCACCGGGGCGAGGTGGCGATCCAAGAGCGTGTCGGCATGGCCGGCCGGATGGCCGAACTCGGCCCGCGGGTGATCCGCGATCACCTGACCGAGCAGCACCGGGCGTTCTTTCCGCTCTTGCCCTTCGCCGTCCTGGGAAGCGTGGATGGGGAGGGCTGCCCCTGGGCGACGTTGCGGGAGGGCGAACCGGGCTTCCTCCACGCGCCGGACCCGTTTCGGCTCAGAGTGGACGGGCGCCGCGAGCCGGACGATCCCGCCGAGGCGGGGCTGGAGGACGGCGACGGCGTGGCCCTGCTCGGCATCGAACTGGCGACGCGCCGCCGCAACCGCCTGAACGGAAGCGTCGAGCGCACGGGACCGGAGGGCTTCGCGATCCGCGTCGAGCAGAGTTTCGGGAATTGCCCGCAATACATCCATCGTCGGCATGAAGGCCCCCGCCTCGGAGAGGAGGCGGCCCGGCCCCGCTCCGTCCTGTCGAACGGGCTCGATCCGGTGGCGCGGAGATTCATCGCGGCGGCCGACACCTTCTTCGTGGCGAGCTTCGTCGAGGATGCGGGGGGCCGGCGGCAGGTCGATGTCTCGCACCGGGGAGGGCCGCCCGGCTTCGTGCGGGTCGGCGCGGATGGCAGCCTGACGGTGCCCGACTATGCCGGCAACCGCTTCTTCAACACGCTGGGCAACCTGCTAGCGAACCCGCGGGCGGGACTGGTCTTTCCGGATTTCGCGACCGGCGATCTGCTGCAGATGAGCGGACGCACCGAAGTCGTGCTCGATCCGCACGAGGACGAACGGATGGATGGCGCAGAGCGCCTTTGGCGCTTCGTGCCGGAGCGGGTCGTGTTTCGGGCTCGCGCGCTGGGGCGGCGCTTCATCGATCATCGGGCGGCCTAGCGGCGCCTCAGTCGGATCTCCGCCCGCAGCGGATGTAGTTCGCCTGGCCCTTGCCGCTCGTCCAGGTGAGCCGGTCATGCTCGACGAGGAGGCGGACCTGGGAGGTCCAGCGGCGACCGCGCTCGCTGCAATCGGCGGCCATGGTCCAGGCGCTGCCCTCGCGGCGGTTGTTGCGGAAGCGGCAGATGGTGCGCCCGGCCTTGGCGCCGTCCTCGGTGATCGTGGCGGGCAGGAAACCGCGGCGGCGCTGGCGCTGGCCACAGGCCACCGGGGTCGGCCCCCAGATGCCGACGAAGGCGGCGCGCTCCACCAGCGGCGCGGCGGGCCGCGGCTCGGCGGGGGGGACCACCGTCTCCAGCGGTGGTGCGGGCGCGGCGACTGTCAGCACCCGCGGCGGGTTGGCGGTGGGCATGGCCGGCCGCTCCGGCTCGGGCAACCGCACCTCCGGGACGTCGATGCCGTCGGTCGCCGCGAATCGGATCTGACCGGCGGGCGCCGCCACGGACCCGTCATCGGTGAGCACGATCAGTGTATAAGCGAACAGGGCGCCCCAGCCCGCGGCCAGGATCACCGGGATCGCGAGACGCCGCGACAGGGCCGCGGACGTCACCTCCCGTGCCCCAACATCGGTCCCGCCGGCCTCCTGCGCACCGTCTGCCGTCATCGGCTCTGCCGCCGCCCCTCTCGCCGCCTCTTCGGCTTGCGCTCCTGATATCAGCATTCTCGCGTCCGAGACGATGTTTCAGAAAACGGCGCCATGCGGCCGGCCGCATCGTCGACCCGGGCCGCCCGCACCACACGGCACTTTTCCTAAAACGACTCAAGGCCGTCGTGGCCCACGTTCCGCGATAGACGCCGGGATTGCGGCAGAGGCACGGCAACCCCTTCCCGCCGCAAGCGGAACCTGCCATGGTCAAGCTTAGCGGCCGCAACGGCCGTCGACCGTACCCCTGTGATGAAACCTGTCACCCTCGCCGTTCTCGGCTCGGCACTGGCGCCCCTGCTGTTGTCGCCCTTTGCCCTTGCTCCCGCCATGGCCCAGCCGCGCACGCAGACGGCGCGCCCGACCTGCGTGGAAGCGATGGCTCTGGTGAAGGCGGAAGGCGCGGCGACGCTCAGCTTCGGCGGGCGCCCGCCCGAGCGCTTCGTGCGCGACCGCAGTTTCTGCGAACTCACGGAAATCGCCGAGCTGCGTTTCGTCCCGACCCGCGACAACCCGCAATGCCCGATCGGCTACCGCTGCCGCGAGCCGGATTACGGTGATTGGAACTGGGACGCGAACTGAGGACCGAGGGGCTGGGAGGCACACCCGGCCATCGTTTCAAAAGTCGTCGGAAAACTTGTTCATGGTGTCGCACCCGGCGGCGTGCGGCACTGACTGGCGACAGCCCCACTTCTCGACATGACCGAAAATTCACGTGACAGGCGCGGCTGCGCGCCACGTTCTCGCCACGACGGATAGCCAGGGCCGCCGCATTCGGCGATTGAACCCGTCCGTCGGCGCGCCATTCGATACGAGGATGGGCAGGGCCGGTGCAGCGAGAAGGAACGACCCGCGTGGCCGCATTGAAGAGCAGGCTCGGCATCCAGGCGGTGCTGACGGCACTCGTCGCCCTCCTGCTGCTGGCCATGCCGGGGATTCCGAGCCCGCCACTCTACGTCTCGCTCGCCGGCTTCGCGATGGCGGGCATCCTCATCGCCTCGAACAGCCTCTCGGCCTACCTGAAGATTTTCATCTCGGTCTACGGCGTCGGCTACCTGCTGCTGGCGGGCGCCAAGACCCTGGCGGCGATGGGCGCCCTGCCGGGCGTCGTCGCGGCGCTGCTGCCGCCGGATTTCGCCGCGACCGGCTCCGTGGTGTTCGCCGCCATCGTGCTCGCCGTCTCGCACTGGAAGCCGATCCGCGACATCACCCTGATCGCCGACCCCTATTTCGCCAGCCACGACACTCCGAGCCGGGAAGTCGGCATGTTCCGCCGGTTCGGCCGCACCGAGGGCCAGATCGGCCGCAACCTCGTGGCGCTGTCGATCTTCGTCAGCTTCGCGGACGTGGCGCTGACGCTGCGGTTCAACTTCTTCTACCGCGACATGTACAACGCGCTGCAGGAGTTCGACGCACCAAGCTTCTGGTATCAGCTCGGCTGGATCTTCGTGCCGCTGGCGATCCTCAACGTCGTGATCGGCATGTTCGACATCTATGTCGATGCCGGATTGCAGCTCCGCTGGCGCACCTGGCTCACTCACAATCTCTACGAGCGCTGGCTCGGGGAGGGCACGCATTACCGCATTCCCTTCGTCGACGAGCACGCCGACAACCCGGATCAGCGCATCCAGTCGGACGTCAACAACTTCATCGCCCAGACCACGACCCTCTCGACCCGGCTGCTCTCGCAGGCGGCGCAGCTCGTCTCCTTCATCGTCATCCTGTGGACGCTCTCGCGCGACTTCGTGCTGCCGTTCACCGACGCCGTGATCCCGGGCTTCCTCGTGTGGCTGGTGATCGCCTACGCCGTGGTCGGCACTTGGCTCACGCACCTCATCGGCAAGCCGCTCATCGGCCTCGACTACCGGCAGGAGCAGGTCGAGGCGGATTTCCGCTTCGCCCTGGCGCGCAACCGCATCTATTCCGAGCAGATCGCCCTGCTGCGCGGCGAACGGGCCGAGGCGTCCCGCCTCTCCACCCTGTTCCACGCCATCGTCGACAACTACGTCGGCATCATCTTCCGGCGCATCAAGCTGATCGCTTTCACCTTCAGCTACCGCCAGTTGAGCGCGATCTTCCCGCTCGTCATCGCCGCGCCGTCCTTCTTTGCCAAGAAGATCACCCTCGGCGCCCTGCAGCAGACCTCGAATGCGTTCAGCAACGTCCAGAACTCGCTGAACTTCTTCATCACGTCCTACACCATCCTCGCCGCCTACAAGGCGAACACCATCCGTCTCGGCTCGTTCAAGCGGGCGATGACCCAGGCCGAGGCTCTGGCCGGCGCCGGCTACGGCCTCGCCAACGGCAACGAGACCGCCGGCGGCGTGACCGCCCGCGACCTGACGCTGGCGCTGCCCGATGGCCGCGAGATCGTCCATGCGGGCGCGCTCGAACTGCCGAAAGGCGGAGCGACCCTGGTCACCGGCCCCTCCGGCTCGGGCAAGTCGACCCTGTTCCGGGCGATCGCCGGGATCTGGCCGTTCGGCAAGGGCCGGGTCGACGTGCCGGCCGGACAGTCGGCGCTGGTTCTGCCGCAGCGGCCCTATATCCCGCTCGGTTCCCTGCGCGGCGCGGTGGCCTATCCGAATCCGATCGACCGGTTCTCCGACGAGGAGATCCGCGATGCGCTCAACGCCGCCCAGCTTCCCCAGCTCGCGGACAAGCTCGACGAGGTCGATACCTGGGACCGGCGCCTGTCGGGCGGCGAGCAGCAGCGCCTCGCCATCGCGCGGGCGATCCTGGCCAAGCCCGACTGGCTGTTCCTCGACGAATCGACCGCCGCCCTCGACGAGGACACCGAGGCCGAAATCTATCGGACGCTGCGCGCGACGATGCCCGGCACGACCATCGTCTCGATCGGCCACCGCTCGACCCTGCACAAGCATCACGACCGGCGCGTCGAGATGAAGCCGACGGAGGGCGGCCGCTTCGAGCCGCGCCTGTCGCCGATGCCGGCTCCGGCGGAGTAGGGGCCGCGCTGACGGCGAACCGTCGCTCGGGCATGATGAACGGCGTGAGGCCGCGCTGCGGCTGGACTTTGCCCGTTCACCCGCTCGGAGACAGCATGACCGACCTCGCGACGAACAAGGCGACCGTCATCGCCTTCTACGAACTGATGTTCAACGAGAGCCGGCCGCGCGAGGCGATCGAGCGTTACGCCGGCGAGGACTACATCCAGCACAACCCGCACGTGGCGAACGGCAAGGACGGCTTCATCGCCTATTTCGAGCGCATGGCGCGCGAGTGGCCGGGCAAGCGGGTCGAGGTGAAACGGGCGGTCGCCGAAGGCGATCTGGTCGTGCTGCACTGCCTCCAGCACTGGCCGGGCGACCACGACTATGCGGCCATCGACATCTTCCGGCTCGATGAAGGCGGCCGGATCGTCGAGCACTGGGACGTCCTGCAGATCCTGCCCGAACACTCCGCCCATTCGAACGGGATGTTCTGAGACGGCGTCCGGTCGAGGATCGAAGGAAAGCCCGGTCAGACGCCGGCCGCGTCCAGCAACCCCGCCACCATGCCGCGGAAGCCGTCGCCGAACAGGCGCCAATGCACCAGGGCCGGCCAGAGCTTGTAGATCGGCGCGCGCTCCGCGGCGCCGGGCTCGGGCGCTCCGTAGGCCGCGCGGAAGGCCGGACCGGGCCGCCCGAACAGGCTCAGCATCGCCAGATCGACCTCGGCATGGCCGTGATAGCAGGCCGGATCGATCAGCCCCGAGACCCGCTCGCCGGCATAGAGGACATTGCCGCCCCATAGGTCGCCGTGGAGCAGGGCGGAGCGGGGGCGTCCCGGAAGGCGGTTTCCCAGGTCGCGGGCCAGCGCCTCGATCCGCCGGAACAGTGGGGCGGGCAGGTGTCCGGCATGGCAGAGCAGGCGGCGCTCGCCCCAGAAGGCGGGCCAGTCGTCGTCCCAGGCATTCTCGATGGCGACGGAGCCGAACGCGTAATCGGCATGCCAGCCGTAGCGCTCGCCCTCGGCGGCGTGCAGGCGGGCGACGACCCGGCCGAGATCGCCGTCGGTGCCCGGCCCCGAACCGGTATCGGGTAGGCATTCGAGGACGAGCGCCGTCGCGTCCGCAGCCAGCACGGCGGGCGCCGGGGCGCCGGTCGCAGCGATGGCTGCGAGCATCCGGGCCTCTTCCCGCGGCGCCGGCCCGGTCTTCGCCACGGCCTCGCGCCCATCCTCCAGCCTCAGGCGAACGCATTGGGACAGGTCGCCACCCGCCATCGGCCGAGCCTCGGCAAGGGGAACGCCGAGCAGATCCGCCGCGTGCCGGGCGAGGTCTTTCATTCCGCTCCCGTGATCCGGCGGGCGAGGGCTCGGGCGCCTGCGGTCACATCGGCCCAGGTGGTGTCGAAGCCCTCTTCCGCGCCGTAATAGGGGTCGGCCACGGGCTCGCCCGCCCGGCCCGGCACGTGATCGAGGAGCAGGCTCAGCTCGGCCCGCGACCCGTCCGGCCGCAGGGCCTGCAGCCGCGCGAGGTTGGCGAGGTCCAGGGCGACGACGTGATCGAAGCGCTCGAAATCGGCCGGCGTGACCTGACGTCCGCGATAGCCCGCGATATCGGCGCCGTTCGCCCGCGCCACCGCGATCGCGCGCGGGTCCGGCGGTTCGCCGACGTGCCAGTCGCCGGTCCCGGCGGAATCGACCGTGACGTCGAGACCGATCCGCGCCGCCTCCTGCCGGAAGGCGGCCTCGGCCAGCGGCGAACGGCAGATGTTGCCCAGGCACACGAACAGGATCGCGGAGCGGGAAGGCTCGGTCACGCCGTGGCCTCTCCAAGCGGCCGCGTCGCTCCTTCCAGCCAATCCCGCGTCGGCCCGTCGAGATCCGGCGACAGGGCCTCACGCACCCGCGCGTGGTAGGCGTCGAGCCACGCCGCGTCGTGCGCACCGAGCACGGCCGGATCGATCAGCCGCCGGTCGATCGGTGCCAGCGTCAGGGTCTCGAAGCCGAGCATCGTCCGGTCGCCGCTGGGGATCGTCCGCGGCTCGACGAGGATCAGGTTCTCGATGCGGATGCCGTAGGCACGGCTCCGGTAATAGCCCGGCTCGTTCGAGAGGATCATGCCGGGCTTCAACGCCACCGTGCCGGTCTTGGCGATGCGCTGCGGACCCTCGTGGACCGAGAGGAAGGCGCCGACGCCGTGGCCGGTGCCGTGATCGTAATCGAGCCCGGCCTCCCACAGGCTCATCCGGGCGAAGGCATCGATCTGCGCGCCCGTCGTTCCCTCGGGAAAGACGGCGCGGGCGAGGGCGATATGGCCCTTCAGCACGCGGGTGAAGCGGTCGCGCATCTCGTCCGTCGGCGTGCCGATGGCGACGGTGCGGGTGATGTCGGTGGTGCCGTCGGCGTATTGCGCCCCGGAATCGATCAGGAAGAGTTCGCCGGGCTGCGCCGTGCGGTCGGTGGCGCGGGTGACGCGGTAATGGACGATGGCACCGTTCGGGCCCGAGCCGGAAATGGTCGGGAAGGAGACGTCGCGCAGCAGGCCGCCCTCCTTGCGGAAACCCTCCAGTGCCTCGACGGCAGCGATCTCGCTCACACCATCGGCAGCGGCCCGGTCGAGCCAAGCGAGGAAGCGCGTCACGGCAAGGCCGTCGCGGTGGTGGGCGGCGCGGGTGCCGGCGATCTCGGCCGCGTTCTTGACCGCCTTCATCGCGGTGATCGGATCGGCGCCGACATCGGCGACGCCCCCGGCGGCCTCGACGCGATCCTTGAGGGCCGCCGCCCCCGTCGCCGAATCGATCCGTACGCGCGCGGCGCCGGTGCACAGCCCGGCGAGATCCTCGTCGAACGCGCTGCGCGGGCGAAGGTCGGCCAGCGGTTCGAGGGCGGCGCGCAGGTCGGCGTCGATCTGCGGCGAAGTGAGGTAGAGCGCAGCCCGCCCCTCGCGGGGCAACAGCGCATAGCCGAGCGCCAGGGGCGTGTGCACGATGTCGGACCCACGCAGGTTGAAGGTCCAGGCGAGGTTGTGGGGATCGGAGATCACCAGGGTGTCGATCCCGCTCTCCGCCAGCGCGGCGCGGATGCGGCCGAGCTTGTCGCCGCGCGTCTCGCCCGCAAGATCATCGGGATGGGCCGCGACACGGCCCGCCGGTGCCCGGGGCCGCCCGGCCCAGACCGCATCCACGAGATTGTCCGGCACCGCGCGCAGGGACGCCCCCGCCTTGATGGCGGCGCGCTCCAGGCGGGCCACGCCGTCGGGCGTGAGAAGCCAGGGATCGTAGGCGAGGGTTTGGCCGGGCTTCAGGTGGGTGCCGAGCCAAGCCTCCGGCGTCGCCTCGGCAAGGGGCACCACGGTGATGATCCCGGTATCGACCTGCTCCGGCGCCTGGAGCGTGTAGCGGCCATCGACGAACAGGGCCGCCTCGTCGGCCAGGACCAGCGCGAGGCCGGCCGACCCGGTGAAGCCGGTGAGCCAAGCGAGACGCTCGGCGTTGGCCGGCACGTATTCCGACTGATGCTCGTCGGCCCGTGGCACGACGAAGCCGTCGGCGCGGATCTCGCGGAGCGCCGCGCGCAGGGCTTCGATACGCTCGGGCCCCTTGGCATGGCTCGGATCGTCGAAGGTCTGGAAGCGGGGCAGGGGCGTCGTCATGGCGGAAACCTACCGCGTCGGATGCCCGCGCGACACCCTCCTCCATGCCGATCGAACGAAGCGATCACCCCGGCTTTGGCTGGCCGCAGTCGCCGGCGCCCGCCTCCGCGGGCTTAGGCTTGCGCTCCGCTCGATGCTTTCCGGGGCTCACGCCCCAAAAAAGCACGCTCCTCAGCGCAGACGCGCCGCCGCGCCGCCGCGGCGCAGCACCAGCGTCGCCCAGCCCTCGATGACGCCGGAGCGGGCGAGATGGAAGCCGCGGTGGCGGTAGGTCGAGAGCACGCCCGGCACATCGCGTTCGATCAGGCCGGAGAGGATCAGCACCCCGTCATCGGCCACCACGGCGGTGAGCGAAGGTGCGAGCCGCTTGAGGGGGCGGGCCAGGATGTTGGCGAACACCACGTCGAAGCCGCGCGGGCGGTTCGCCAGGGCGTGGCGCACGCCCGGCGCGTGATAGAAGCGCATGAACGGCCCGAGGCCGTTGAGGCGGGCATTGCCGCGGGCGGTCGTCACCGCTTCCGGGTCGAGGTCGCCAGCCACCACGGGCGTGCGAAGCACCTTGGCGGCGGCAAATCCCAGGATGCCGGTGCCGGTGCCGACATCGAGGACATGGGCCGGCCGCCGCCGCTTCAATTCGTCCACCAGCGCCCGCAGGCAGCCGAGCGTGGTGCCGTGATGGCCGGTGCCGAAGGCAAGCGCCGCCTCGATCTCGATGGCGAGGTCGTTCCCCCGCACCTGATGACGGTCATGGCCGCCATGGACGAGGAAGCGGCCCGCCCGAACCGGCTTCAGTCCCTCGAGCGAGGCGCGCACCCAATCCTGCTGGTCGATGGTCTCGAAGAGGGCCGCGTCGGCCTGCTCGCCGACCATCGGTCGGATCAGGTCGCGGATCATCTCCGCGTCGGGCTCCTCGGAGAAATAGGCTTCCAACCGCCACGCGCCGGTCTCTTCGACCTCGAAGGCGGCCACCGCCGTCTCCATGGGGTCGAACATCTCGCCCAGCAGTTCGGTCATGGCACGAGCGGAGGGCTCGTCCGTGATCAGGCGCAGGACGTGCGTGGGTCGGTGCGGCGGCAGACCTTCGAGCATGGGGCGCCCTCTACCATCCGCGCGCGCCGAGGGCCACGGGCTTCACGACCCCTTCGACGCACGGTTCATGAGCAATCGAGCAGGAGCGCGTACCTAGAACAGCACAAGCAAGACCAAAGATGCTTAATCCACAGGCATGATGTTTAATTCCTAGCCGAAAACCCCGGAACCGGATCGGCGAGGCAGCGTTCTCATCCTCCAAAGCGTCTCACGCATGCGCCTCGTCGGCCGCGATGGCCGGGCATTGCGCGAGGCGTTTTTCCGTCTCGTTCATCAGGCGCTTTTCGAGTTCCCATCGCGTCATGACACCCAGATCCGTCCGCCTTCGCTCCCCCGTCGTCGTCAGGCGCGAGCCGCGCCCCGACCGCCGCCGCGCCACGAACGCGGGCATCCTCGCATCGGACACGCTCGAAGCGCCGCTGCCGGGCTCGCTGCTGGTGCTGCTGAGCCGGCTCCATCGCGCCGAGACCAAGCCGGCGCGGGGGACCGAGCCCGCCGCCTGAAGGCGGCGGGAACTCCGGCCGCGCCCGGCCACTTCCTGTCCCGCACCTCCTGGCCCACATCGAGAAAGGATCGGTCGATGGTCGTGGTATCGAGCAAGATCTTCGAAGAGGGCAAAGTCGCCAAGGCGATGGGCAGGCCCGATTCGGCCAATCCCTACGAGGCGGGCTCGCAGGAGAGCCTGGATTGGCTCGAAGGCTTCACTGCCGACGAGCCCGAACCCTCGGCGGCCGGCCCGTCCGACGACTGAACCCCGGGAGAGAGACTTCCGCGATCCCCGGACGATGACGGCGCTCGCCCGCGCGGGCTGGAAGCCGGCGTTGCGCGTGTCGGGCGCGCGTCCGGCAGAGCCGGCGCCGGGCCTGCTGTATCGACGGCGGCCCGGCACGACCAAGGATGCGAGCCGAGCGGGCGCGCCGCGTCCTTCCTTGGCTTCCCGCGAAGCCCTGCGGCGCGTCCGCTCTGCGAACGACAGGGCTTCGTCGTGGCCGGGGCCGAGAAGCGCTCGTGAGGGGCGGGGAGGATCTCGCACCTTCCCATCCCTCATCGCTCGCAAAACGATCAGGTCGTCAGCGCGCGCTCCAACTCGCCCTTGGTCATCTTCGAGCGGCCGGGAATGTCCTGCTTGCGCGCCCGCTTCATCAGTTCGGACTTCGTCGCGCCGGCGTTTCCGCCCTTGTCCGACGTCTTGCCGGTCTTGCCGCCGGTCTTGCGGGCAGAAGCCGCTTTCTTCGCCACATCCGCGGGCTGCTTCGAGTGCTGCTTGCCCCTCGCGGAATCGGCGCGTTTCTTCGCGGTCGAACGGCTGTATTCCGTATCGGACAGCTTCTCCCGCGCTTTCTTGGGCAGGTAGCGCTCGCCGGTCTTGCCGCTTTCCCTCCCCGACTTGGTGTCCCACTCCTCGTCGGTCCATTGCTTGAGGTGGTTGTCGTCGGACTTCTTGCCGGCGTAGCCACCCCCCTCCTTCTTGTACTCGCTGGTGGCCATCTGCGCCTTGCGGGCGGACCACTGGCCGGGCTTGCCGCCCTTGGAAGATTCGGTGATCTCCTCTTTCACCTTCTCCCACAGCTTCGGATCGGTCTTCTTGGCGGTGCCTGACATCGGTTTCGCCTCCTGAGCGACATTCGGCTGTCAACAGGAGGCGTCATCGTGAGTTCCGGCCGCGCGGCTCCCGTCCACGGGAGGATGGGGCGCGACCGCGAGCGGCGACGGAGCGGCGTTGACAGGGGAAGACGAAGCTTCCACCTCCGCGCCACCGGAGAAGCGTCTCATCAAGCGTGCCCGATGCGGCCGGGAGCGCTGAATACACCCTGTGTCAGACCGGCCCGGATCGGGGCCGATGCTAAGGAATCTGCGATGTCCGACGGCCTCAGCGCCCCGAAGGTGTTCATCGACGGAGAGGTCGGCACCACCGGTCTCGGCATCCGCGAGCGCCTGGAGCGCGAGGGAAGGGTGCGCCTCGTCAGCATTCCGATCGAGAGCCGCAAGGATGCGGGGGTGAAGCGGGCGATCCTCGAAGAGGTCGACCTTGCCGTGCTCTGCCTGCCCGACGACGCCTCCCGCGAGACCGCGGCGCTCGCCGACAGCCTGCCCGGAGGCGGCCCGAAGCTGCTCGATGCCAGCACCGCCCATCGCATCGCGCCGGGCTGGGCCTACGGCTTTGCCGAGATGACGCCGGATCAGGCCGAGGTGATCCGCGCCGCGCGCCGGGTCGCCAATCCCGGCTGTTACCCGACCGGGGCGATCGCGCTGCTGCGCCCGCTGGTGGAACGCGGCCTGATCCCGTCGGATCATCCCGTCAGCGTCAATGCCGTGAGCGGCTATAGCGGTGGCGGCCGCAGCATGATCGAGAGTTACGAACGCGGGGAGGGCGCCCCGTTCCAGCTCTACGGGCTCGGCTTCGGCCACAAGCACCTGCCGGAAATCGAAGCCTATAGCCGGCTCACCCGGCGGCCGATCTTCATCCCCTCCGTCGGTAACTTCCGGCAGGGGATGCTGGTCAGCATCCCGCTGCATCTCGGCGCCCTTCCCGGCAGCCCGAAGCCGGGCGATCTGGAGGATGCGCTGGCCGATTGGTACGCGGGCACCCCGCTGGTGAAGGTCGTGCGCGGCGCGGAGGAGGGCGCCCACCGCGAACGCCTCGAACCGGAGGCCCTCAACGACACCGACCGGCTCGAACTGCGGGTGTTCGGCTCCGACAGCCACGGCCAAGCCGTGCTGGTCGGCCGTCTCGACAACCTCGGCAAGGGCGCATCGGGCGCGGCCGTGCAGAATCTCGGGCTCATGCTCGGGCTCGATTGACCCCTGGGCCGCTTCAGCCCCGATACGCTCTCGATAGGGGCTCGATGAAAGCCCGGCACGTGCAGTCCGCGTGTGCCGGGACGGTGCCTGCAAAGCGATATCCGACCGGATGGTCGACGGACGCCCCGCGAAAGGTGGCGGCCGCCTTTCGGGGCCGGAGCGACATCCATCATGCGCGTCGCTCATCGTGCAGAGCCTGTCCGGGACGAGCAACGAGTCCCTGCCGCACATGAGGAGACATCCGCTCTCCAAATGGATCGACGCGATGAGCCAGGCAGTCCACCTCACAAACATTGTCAGGCTGGCCTAGAGGCGCGCGCCACCGAAGCGAGCGCCAGTCATCTGCCAATCGACAGGAGGGGCCATCGGCTGTCGTCCGTCTTTTGACAATCGGCCTCTAGGAATTGGCCGGTGAAGGCTCCACCGCGTCGGCTGAGAACTGGCACAAGACGCTTTGGCGTGCCGGATATTTCCGGGCGGACCGGTCCGACCTCCGACAATCCACAGAAAATACGCACTCCTGCGGCAGGACGTCGCAATCAAAGCGTGACTTCCGCACTGCGCCCGGCGCGGTCGCACAAAGCCGGCAACTTTGTCGTGCCCGCGGGGAAATCCGGTGACCATCTGGAATCTCAACTCTTTGAAACGTCGGCATTTTCTGAAATGGACCGCAGACTTTCTATCATTTGAAATATTTCTTTGAGATCGTCAGCGTCACCCTCAAGGTGGGCACAATCCTTTTTTCCCGAAGGCCGGGCTCGGCGTTTTTTCCATTCGATTTGCATAGAAACACACGCTACGCTCAGTTCTTCTCGACCTGACTGCGCTCGAATTCATCCGCGATGTCTTGCTCTGCCACGGTCCTGAGCTTACCGTCTTCGAGCTAAAGCCCCCTCATAGAAGATTGCGCCATGGAAACCAGTGAACAGGATGCGGAGACAGCCCGCCTCGTTACCCTCACGGCCGATGTCGTGTCTGCTTATGTCAGCAATAATCACGTTCAGAGCGCCGAGTTGCCGAAACTTCTCGGAGAAGTGCATGAAGCGATTCGGTCGGTCAGCCTGAGCGGCCGCCCCACCGCCGAGACCGGGCCGCCCAAGGCGACGCCGCAGGAAATCCGCAAGTCGATCAGCCACGACTTTCTGGTCAGCTTCGAGGACGGCAAGCCCTACAAGACGCTGCGCCGCCATCTCACCCTGCGTGGTCTTTCGCCGGAACAGTATCGAGCGAAATGGGGCCTCCCCAACGATTACCCCATGACCTCGGCGAGCTACTCGGAGCAGCGCTCCGAACTGGCGCGTGCGCTGGGCCTGGGTCAGCAGCGCCGCCGGATCGCTGAGCCGGAGGCGGAAGTCGTGGCGGCGCCCGAGCCGGTGGCCGCCGAGCCGGAACCCGCTGTGGAGAAGAAGCGCCGCGCTCCGCGCCGCAAGAAGGACGCTTAAGAGTGCCTCACAAAACGGCCGGTCTCTGGCCGTTCTCGCTCTGGGGATGACAGGACGGCGGGAGTCTTTTGAGAGACACTAGGCTAAGCGCGGATTTGCTTGGTTGAGGCGGGCTCGGCGGTGCCGGGCCCGCGCCGCGTTCGATGGCGCCCGGCGCCGGGATGAGGTGTCGATCTCGGAGGAGCCGCGCTGCGCTCGACTCCGTCAGCGCGGCCTCCGCGCGCTCCGCATCGCGATGCCGTGGGCGTGACGCGCCGCCAAGACGAGCAGACGATCTCGATAAACGCTTAATCCGTAGGCAGCACTGCCGACTGCCCTGCGTTCAAATCGGTTGATCGATCGGTGTCGAGCCGGCAAAACGCCCAATTGGAGGGCGTTTTGCCGATGCTTTGGGCACATAAACGGATCGCGACCGATGACATCCGTTCGGTCGAACTTCTGTTTCGCGAACAGGCCGTCTCCTTCGACCGCACGCGGCAAATGCTTCTCGTCAGCGTGGTCGAGCATGGGTCGGTGGTTCGTGTCTGGGTCTGCGTTCCCGAGATCGAGCTCTTGACGCCCTATTACGGATTCAGCCTGTGTACCCGGGCCGACCTTCCCCTGGCGCCGACACTCGTCGCCGGCTGCCCCGAACAGTTCGGTCGCCTCTTCGAGGGGTAGCGCATCCTCCCGGACGATGAATCCCGGCTTTCCTCAGGTGGGAGGCCGGATGGCGAGCGTCACAAAGTTCGCCGCGTCGGGGTGAGCCGAACGCCGGGAGCGGGGCGCTCCAAGAGAACCTCCCGGCGGAAGCGCACCAGCCGGGCCGGGCGCCCGGCATTGCCGCTGGTGAGCGTCTCGGTTTCCTCGACGAGTCCCTGCTGCGCCACGAGGCGGCGGAAGTTCTGCTTGTGCAGCCGGGTGCCCGAGAGCGCCTCGACCGTGCGTTGAAGCTGAAGCAGGGTGAAGGCCGGCGGCATCAACTCGAACACCACCGGGCGATACTTGATCTTGCCGCGCAGGCGGCCGATTGCCGTGGCAAGCACCCGGCGATGGTCGTGGGCCATCGGCTGGCCGGTGATTGCGAGGTCGTCGGGCACGGCGGCGCCGTTCTGGCCGTTGGCTTCAGGGATAAGCCCGGCCTCGAACAGTAATTCGTAGCGCTCCAGAACCCGCTCCTCGTTCCAGGCGCCGCCGATCCCGAAACTGAGACCGACCCGGTCCTCGCGCATGCGCCGGAGCTTCGGATCCGAGGCGGCGGCGACCCAAGCCATCAGGCGCGGCTCGATCTCGGCAAGCGCCGGGGGCCGGCCCTCGCGGAAATCCTCCCACGGCAGGTAGCGGTACCAATTGCGCCACGCGGCTTCCGCAAGGCCCGCCGGGCGCAGCTCGCGCACCAGGGCGAGATAGGCCACCGAGAGCAGGTGCACGTCGTGCTGCCCGCCCTCCCGGTCGCGGTCGCCGAAGGTGTAGAGCTGCTCGACATAACCGAGGCGCTGATGCGTCTGCTGCTCGACCCAGGCGCGAAGACCTCGCTCCAGGGTGGCGTGCTCGGGCACCAGCGGCCCGGCAGGCAGGGCGGTCTCCCGCCCCTCGGCCTGTCCCCCGACCTGCACGGTGAGCGCGCGCGGCTCGCCGTCCGTCGCCGCGACGATGACGGCAACGAGCCCCACCGAGGAAGCGCTGGCGGCGCGCGTCCCCTTGTCCGCCGTGGCGGCGATCACACCCAGTTCGGCCGTGCTCATGCGTTCGTCGGCCTTCAGCCCTCTCCTCGGGCATCCCGTTGGCGGTGGAAGCGGTTCCGGTCCGCATTCCGGTCTTGCCGGATCGGCCCCGGCACCGTCAACGGAACCTCCGGCCTCATCCCTGGCAATCGAAGAGGATCAACCCCGGTTCTTTGCTGGCCTCGGTCGCCGGCGCCCGCCTTCGCGGGCTTCCGCGTCCGCTCCGCTCGATGTCTTTCGAGACCGAAGCCCTGAAAGGCCCGCTCCGCGCGGCGTTCTTCGCGCGATGGCCCTGCGGCCCCATCTGCAGGATTCCGCAGGAGCGTGCTGCGGCGGTCGCCGGCACGGTCGCCGCGCCAGACCGATCCTGCTAGATCGAAAGGCGAATTCATCGAAGGAAGCGGGCATGGGCAGTGGAACAGGACTCGGTTTGTCCCGGCCGTCGGCGGGCGTCGCCGTGGACCTGCGCCTCTACGGCATCCTCGATGTCGGCGTACTGGGCGGCGATGCCAACGCGCTTGCCACCCTGGCAGCGGAGGCGGTGGCCGGTGGCGCCACCCTGCTTCAGTACCGCGACAAGGATATGACCGACGCCCGTGCGGCCCTCGCACGGATCCGGGCGATCCATGCGGCCCTCGCCGGCCGTGCGCCGCTCCTCGTCAACGACCGGGTCGATCTCGCGCTGGCCGCCGGCGTCGAGGGCGTGCATCTCGGCCAGTCGGATCTCCACCCGGAGAACGCACGCCGCCTGCTCGGCCCGCGCGCCATTATCGGACTCACCGTGAAGACCGGCGCCCAGGCCGACGAACTCTACCGGCTTCCCATCGACTACGCTTGCATCGGCGGCGTGTTCGCGACCACCAGCAAGGACAACCCCGACCCGCCGGTCGGGCTCGATGGGTTGCAGCGGATCGTGTTCCGCGCCCGGCTCGCCCGCGGCCAGTCCCTGCCGCTCGGCGCGATTGCCGGGATCGACGCCAGCAACACCGCCTCCGTCATCCGGGCCGGTGCCGACGGGGTGGCGCTGATCGGCGCCCTGTTCAAGGGCGGTGCGACTGAAGCCAAGGCGCGGGATCTGCTTGCACGGGTCGATGAGGCGCTGAGCCAGCGCGGAAGCACGGGCACGCGTTAAGTGTCTCTCACAAAACGCCCGCTGCGCCGCCGTGCCCGGAACGGAGACGATCGGTCATCGGGAGTTTTGTGAGGCACGAGAGCATCGTCCCGCAAGGTGGTTGCCGGCTTTCGTAAAAAAGATGATGCGAAAATAAGAGCCTAAAGCATCGCCTTGGATCAGGTATCCAGGACGATGCTTTAAGGCCAGAAGAAGCGGACCACCGAAAAAAACAGACGAGGGAAGACGCCCATGACCGCCATCGCCCTGACTATCGCCGGCTCGGATTCGAGCGGGGGCGCCGGCATCCAGGCCGACCTCAAGACCTTCGCGGCCCTGCGCGTCTACGGCGCCAGCGTCATCACGGCGCTCACGGCCCAGAACACCCGCGGGGTGCAGGCGATCCACGACGTGCCCGCCGATTTCGTGGCCGCGCAGATCGACTCGGTGTTCTCCGACCTCGCGGTCGGGGCGGTGAAGATCGGCATGCTCTCGCGGCCCGAGACCATCCGGGCGGTGGCCGAGGGCCTGCGGCGGCACGCGCCCGGTATCCCGGTGGTGCTCGACCCGGTGATGGTGGCCACGAGCGGCGACCGGCTGATCTCGCAGGAAGCCGTCGAGATCCTGCGCATCGAGTTGATGCCGCTGGCCACCGTCGTCACCCCCAACCTGCCCGAAGCCGCGACCCTGCTCGACGAGGAGGAAGCGGGACACGAGAACGAGGCCGTGGCGCAGGGACGGCGGCTGCTGGCGCGCGGCGCGCGGGCGGTGATCATCAAGGGCGGCCACGGCGAGGGCCGCGAGAGCGTCGATCACCTGATCGCCGCGGACGGGACCCTGCGCCGGTTCGCGGCTCCGCGCATCGAGACCCGCAACAGCCACGGCACCGGCTGCACCCTCTCGGCGGCGGTGGCGGCGGGGCTCGCCCGCGGCCAGGGCCTCGCCGAGGCGGTGGGGGGCGCAAAGACCTACGTCACAGGCGCGATCCGCGCGGCGGACACGGTGCCGGTCGGCCATGGCCACGGCCCGCTCCACCACTTTTTCGCGCTCTGGCAATAGGCGCCGGGCTCAGCGGAATCAGCCCTTTTCCGGCTTTTGCGTTTGACAGACCAAACGCTCGTTCGGATAACGGAACGCCTTTCGGTGCCCCGCACAAGATTTCGTGATCCGATCTGCCCGCGAGGGTGTTTCCGGCGCGTGAACGGCTTGTCGGGCACTTTCAGCGGACCGACGTGATGCAAGACATAGCGGCAAGCCTCGAGCGTGGACGGCCGAAGGATCTCGTCAGTGGCGCCCAGGTGCTTTCGGGCCAGCTCGGCAAGACGATCCAACGGCTGCGCAAGGCCTACAATCTCTCTCTCTCCGAACTCGCCGAGCAATCGGGTGTGGCGAAGTCGATCATCAGCCAGATCGAGCGCAACGAAACCAATCCGACGCTGGCGACGATCTGGCGGTTGAGCCAGGCGCTCGACGTGTCGATCGAGCGGGTGCTCGCCACCTCCGACGAGGAACCCTTCATCGAGCGCTTCTCGCGCGCCGACACGCCGCGGCTGGTCTCCGACGACGGCCGGGTGCGCCTTGCCATCATCGGCTGGATCAAGACCGTCGAGTGGCTGCAATGGTACGACGTGACCGCCGATGCCGGCGGGGTGCTCGAATCCGACGCGCACCAGCGCGGCTCGGTCGAGTCGCTGTCGGTGCTGGAGGGCAGCTTCGAGGTGGATGTGGCCGGCGAGGTGCAGCGGGCCAATGCGGGGGAGACCCTGCGCTACCGCTGCGACCGCCCCCACAGCATCCGCTGCCTCGGCGACGGGCCCGGCCGCGCGACCATGGTCGTCATCATGAAGGCTGCCGTGATGGAATGATCCGGCGCGCGCCGCTCCTTCGGGGGCGCGGCATTTTATGAAAAAGGCCCCCGTCGCTGGCGAGCGACGGGGGCCTTTTTCATGGGGCACTCTGGTCGATCGCGCCTTGCGGCGGGCTCGGTGATACCGAACCCGCCTCATCCGCCTGTCGGCCTCAGCCCTCGTCGAACCGGCCACTGGCATGGGCGAGCATGGTGTAGACCTTGCCCGTCTCGGAGGTGAGGTAGGCGTCCGCGCGCTTGGTGTCGCGGTCGTTCTTCGTCACCTCGCCGAGCAGACGCTCGAACTCGCCGACATAGCGATCAACCGTGCGGCGGAACTCGGCATCCGCCCGGTAGCGGCGCTGGATCTGCTCGAAGGTCTGGCGCCCCTGGACGGTGTAGAGGCGGCCGTCGAACAGGTTGGTGTCGCCCTGGCGGTAGCGCTGCCAGAACTCGACCGAGGCCTGATGATCCACCATCCGGGCGATGTCGGTCGAGATCGCATCGAGCGAGATCCGCTCCACCGGTCCCTTCGCCTCGGGCGCGGCGGCCGGAGCCGGGGCGGGGACCGCCTCGGCGCCGTCGTCGTCGAGCGAGGCGCGGGTCAGGAGATCGGACAGCCAGCCGCGGTTGTCGCGGGTGCCGGGCCGCCCCTGGACCGGACCGGGGACAGCGGCCGGGCTCGCCGGACGCACGGGAGCCGCCGGCTGTGACCGGCCCGCCGTCGGGGCCGCATTGCGGACCGGCGCAGGCGCGGAGACCGGAGCGGGCACGGAGACCGGAGCGGGCGCGGCCGCCGACACCGCGCGTCCGGCCTCGGCCGTGCGGCGCTGCTCGGCTCCGCGGGCCTGCGCCGCCGGCTGGGCGACATCGACCGAGCGGTTCGAGCGGGCCACCAGGGCGGACAGCTCGTTCAGCGCGTCGATCTGTTCGGCCACGACGCGGCGCATCTCGCTCGTGGCATCCTGCGTCTCGCGGGGCAGGTCGAGAACGCCGCGCTGCAGGTCGGCGCGGGTGGCGTCGAGTTCGCGGCGGATCTCGGCGGCCATCGCGTTCATCCGCGTGACCGAGTCGCCGAACTGGCCGGAAGCGGCGGCGAAGCTCTGCATCATCTTGGCGGACGCCTCCTCGATGGCGCGACGCACCGCTTCCGCCGTGCGGGCGCTCTCGGCGTCCGCGCCGCTGCGCAGGCGCTCGAAGTCGCCCGCCACGGCGGTCCCGGCCTCGCGGGCCACGCGGGCGACGCTCTCGCTGAGTTCGCGGGCGCGGGCCTCGGCCGCACGCAGCGTCTCCTCGATCACGCTGCCGAAGCGGCCGGTCTGGGCCTCGATGGCCTGGCTGCGCTCTTCGAGGCGGGACAGCACCGCCTCGACCACGGCCTGCCGGCTCGACAGGCTCTCGGCGAGCCGGCCCTCCACCGCTTCCAAGTTGCCGGCGGCGGCTTCGAGCGCGCCGACATGGGTGCCGGTGCGCTCCACCAGCGCCTTGCCGCGGGTGTCCAGGGTCTCGGCGAGGCTCGACGCCTGGGCGAGCGCCCCCTGCGAGGCTTCGCGGAGCGCCACGACCTGGGTCGAGACCCGGTCGGAGGCCTGCGCCGTGTCGGCGGCGATCCGGTCGAGGGCCGACTGGATCTGCTCGACGCGGGCCGCGAGGCCTTGCTCGATGGCACCGAGGTTCTCCGAGGCGCCGCCGACGAGCTCCTTCAGCCCGTCATTGGCGTTCTCGATCCGGCTGAGGAAGCCGGCAACGTCGCGGCGGACCCGCTCATGCGCCTGGGCGACGGTGTCGGCGGAGGCCGCCGCGCCCTCGTCCAGCGCGACGCGCAGGGCCTTGGCCGACTCGACGGTGCGGACGACGATAGCGTCGGTGCGCTCGCGCAGGGCCTCGACCAGCGGTGCACCCTTGTCGGCGATGAGCCGGTCGAGGGCCTGCTCCCGCTCGGCCAGCGCGTCGGCCAGGGCCGCGGCCGGTCCGTCGATCATGCGGGCCAGCGCGCCGTTGCGCTGATCCATCGTCTCGGCCAGCGCGTCGGCGCGGGCCTGGACCTCGGCCGCGTGACGGCGGGCGCGCTCCTCCAGCATCCGGCCCATCTGGGCGATGCCGTCGTCCACGAGCGCCGCGTAGGCGTTCTGGCGCTCGTCGAAGGTCTCCGCCAGGGCGGCCTGCCGTTCGGCACGCTCGTCCAGGGCCGCGACCATCCGGGCGGTGCCGCCGTCGATGAGCGCCGCGTAGGCCTCCTTCTGGCGGTCGAACGCCTCGGCCAGGACCGCGTGGCGGCGGGCCCGTTCTTCCAGTGCGGCGACCATGCGGGCGGTGCCCTGCTCGATCAGGCTGGCATAGGCGTCCCGCTGCCCGTCGAACGCCTCGGTGAGGGCGGCCTGCCGCTGGGCCCGCTCGTCGAGAGCCGCGACCATCCGGGCGGTGCCCTCCTCGATCACGCTCGCATAGGCATCCCGCTGCCCGTCGAGGGTCTCGGCGAAGGCGGCCTGCCGCTGGGCTCGCTCGTCGAGAGCCGCAACCATACGGGCGGTGCCCTCCTCGATCAGCGCCGCGACGTCCCGCTGACGCTCCTCCACCGTCTCCGCCTGCGCGGCGTGGCGGCGCGCCCGTTCTTCGAGCGCGGCGACCATGCGGGCGGTGCCCTGCTCGATCACGCTCGCATAGGATTCCCGCTGGCCGTCGAAGGCCTCGGCGAACGCGGCCTGCTGCCGGGCGCGCTCGTCCAGCATCGCCGCGATCCGGGCGGTCCCCTCTTCGATCAAGGCGGCGACAGTCTTCTGGCGCTCCTCGACCGTCTCGAACTGGGCCGCGTGCTGGCGTGCGCGCTCATCGAGCGTCGCGACCATGCGGGCCGTGCCTCCGTCGATCTGCGCACTGTAAGCGTCCTGGCGCTCGTCGAAGGCATCGGCCAGTGCGTTGGCGCGGTTCGCCACCACGGTGGCGAAGGCGCGCAGGCGGGCGTCGATGCGGGCGGTGAAGTCCTCGCTGCGGGCCTCGACGGTCTGCGACAGGGTGGCCGCCTGGTTCTCCACGAGCCGGGCGAACTCACCGCCGCGGCTCTCGACGAGCCCGTCGAGACTCCGCATCCGCTCGTCGAACACCGTCGCCAGCGCCTGGGTCTGGGTCTCGAGACGTCCGGTCAGCGCCGTCGAGCGCTCATCGACCAGGGCACCGAGGGTGGCGTGGATCTCGTCGAACAGGGCGCGCAGCTCCTGCGACCGCCTCTCGACGGTCTGCGCGACCTGCTGGCCGCGCCCGTCCACGATGTCGCCGAGAACGCCGAGGCGCTCGTCGAACAGGTGGGCGAGACCCCGTGTGCGGGCATCGACCTCGCCGGCCGCGCGGCCGATGCCGCCTTCCAGCGTCTCGACGAACAGGCGCGCGCCCTCGGTCAGCGCTGTTTGAAGCGGCAGGATGCGGCCCTGGAAGCCCTCGTCGAGGCGGCCGGCATGGCCGTCGAGCAGCCCGCGGATTTCAGACGTGCGGTGGTCGAGGATGTCCTGAACCGTGCGGGCCCGCTCCTCCAGGGTCGTGCGCAGATCGTCGCTGCGGGCATCGAGCATGGCGCGGATCTCGCCCGCGCGGCTGTCGAGGAGATCCTGCACCGTGCGGGCCGGCTCCTCCAGGGCGGCGCGCAAGGCGCCGAGCCCGGTCTCGAACTCGCCGCGGACATGGCCGGCGCTGCCATCCACGAGGCCGCGCAGCTCGCCGGTACGGCTGTCGAGGGTGTTGCGGATCTCGTCGCTGCGATTGTCGAGCAGCTCGCGCACCATGCGGATGCGCTCTTCGAGCGTCGTATCGAGGGTGCCGAGGCTCGCCTCGAACGCGTTGCGCACCCGTCCGGCACCGCCCTCCATCAGGCCGCGCAGATCGTCGGTGCGGTGATCGAAGGTGTCGCGGATCTCGTTGCTGCGGGCGTCGAGCAGGTCGCGCACCGTGCGCAGGCGCTCTTCCAGCACCGTCTCGAAGGCGCCGAGGCCCGATTCGAGCTCGCCGCGCACGCGGCCGGCACTGCCCTCCATCAGGCCGCGCAGATCGTCCGCGCGGCTGTCGAGCAGGGTGCGGATCTCGCCGGCCTGGGTCTCGAAGGCGTGGCCGAGGCGGCCGGTGCCTTCGCCGAGCAGGCCGTCGACCTGCCCCATGAGGTCGCGCAGGGTCGCGAGCAAGGCGGTGCCGCGGCGGTCGAGCAGGGCGCCGAGCGAAGCGCCGCCCTGTTCCAGGGCCTGGGTGATGTCGGAGAGGCGTCCCTCAAGCCCTTCGACGGCCACGCGGCCACGCTGGTCGAGGTCGGCGGCGAGCGCGCCGCCGCGCTCGTCGAACAGGTGGTTGAGGCTCTCGGCCCGCTCGTCGAACAGGCGGGCGATGGCCTCGACATGACCGCCCAGCGCCTCGACGGCGAGGCCGCTGCGGCGCTCCAGCAGGGCGACGAGGTCGCGGATGCGGCCGGTCAGCTCGCCGTCGATGGTGCGGGTGCGGCTCTCGATCAGGCGCACCGCTTCGAGCGCCTGGATGCCGAAGGACTCGTCGAGGTGGCGGGTACGCTCCTCCAGCGTGCCGCTGAGGGCGTCGAGGCGCGCGACCACGCCGGTATCGAGGCGCTCGGCGCCCTCGTCGAGGCGGCGGGCGAGATCCTGGGTCGTACGCTCGAGCCGCTCGGCGATCTCGGCCGCGCGGGCGGCGAGAACGTCGCCCACGGAGCGGCCGCGGGCCGCGATGTCCTGCGCGGAGCCTTCGATGCGCCGGTCGAGGGCGTCAGTGAGGATGCGGTTGCCCTCATCCAGCGTGCGGGCGATCTCGGAGCTGCGCAGCACCAGCGCCTCGTTGAGGGCGTTGGCGCGGGCACCCAGCCGCGTGTCGACATGGCCGACGAGGGCCGCGAAGCTCTCGCCGATCTCGGCGGCGCGGCGGGCCGAGAGGGATTCCATCTCGCCGATGCGGGCCTCGACGGTCTCGCTGGCGAGGCGGGCACGCTCGGCCAGGGAATCGGCCAGGGCGTTGCCCTGCACGGCGATGATCCGGTCGATCTCGGTAAGGCGCGAATCCAGGGTGTCGCCGAGCGTCTGCGCGTTGCCGGCGATCCGGTCGGCGAGGATGTCGCCGCGGGCAATGGTCTCCTGAAGGGCGGCGAGCCGGTTGCCCAGAGCCTCCTCCACCGCGCGGGTGCGGCTGTCGGCGGTCTCGACGAAGGCGGCATGGCTCCGGTGCAGGGTGTCGCCGACCTGCGATACGTGGCCGGCAATGGCGAGCACGACCTCGCGGCCGGCGCCTTCGAGGCGGGCCTGAGCCTCGTCGGACTGGCTGGCGATGAGCGCGGCGGCGCCGCGGCCGTGGCGGCCGAAGCTGTCCTCCAGGGTTCCCAGACGGGTCTCCAGCTCGCTGCCGACGCCCTCTGCGGTGCGCGACAGCGCCTGCGTCGTGGCCTCGCCGCGGGCGGCAACCTCGTCGCCGAGCCGGCGCAGCGTCTCGCGCAGGGCCTCCAGGGCGCTCTCGGTGCGGCCGCCGACCTCGCCGCCGGCCTGTTCGGCCGCACGGGCGAGGGAAGCGGTGGCCTCGGCGCTGCGGGCCGACAGCTCGTCGCCGATCTGGGCCAGGGCGTCGCGCAGGCTGCGCAGCGACGCCTCGGTGCGGCTGTTGACCTCGCCGCCGGCCTGCTCGGCCGCGCGGGCCAGGGCCGCACTGGTCTCGGCGCCGCGGGCGGACAGCTCCTCGCCGATCCGGCCGAGCGTCTCATGCAGGCTCCGCAGCGATTCCTCGGTGCGCGCACCGACTTCGCCGCCGACCCGCTCGGCGGTCCGCGCCAGCGCGTCCGTGAGCTCGGCGCTGCGGCCGTCGATCTCGTTCTGCACCTGCCGCAACAGGTCGCGCAGGCCCTGCGCCGACTGGTCGGCACGGCTGCCGATCTCGCCGCCGGCCTGAGCCGCCGCCAGCGACAGGGCGACGCTGGCCTCCGAGCCGCGCACGGAGATCTCGTCGGCCACCTGCCGCAGGAGATCCTGAAGCGCGTGCATCGACTGGTCGGTGCGGTTGCCGATCTCGCCACCGGCATGGGCGGCGGCAAGCGCCAGGGCGCCGGTCGCCTCGGCGCTGCGGGCCGACAGCTCGTCGGCCATCCTCTGGATCGCGGCATGAAGGGCCTGCGACGCGCTCTCGCTACGGCTGCCCAGCTCACCCCCGACGCGGTCGGCGGCGGCCTGGAACCGGCCCACCACCTCGTCCGAACGGCTCTCGACAGCGGCGGCGGCCTCGTCGGCCGCGCGGCGCAGCGCCGCCGCGGCTTCGGCGAAGCGGGTGGTGACGACGGCGCTCTGCGCCTGCGCGGCCCCCGAGGTCTCCTCGGCAACGTGCAGCATCCGCGCGGTCGATTCCACGGCGCGCTCGGCGAGCAGGCCGCTCATGGCCTCGGCGGCCTCGCGCAGACGGCGCTCCAGCGCTTCAACGCTCGCGCCGACGGACGCGGCCGCGGTCTCGGCGTTGCGGCGGATGCCGTCCTGGGCGGCGCCGGTGCGGGCATCGAGATCCTGGCCCAGACGGGCCACGGTCTCGCCCAGGCTCTCGGCGGTGCCGTTCGCATTCGCGGCGAAGGTTGCGCCGAGCCCGGCCAGGGCCTGCTCGACGGTGGCGGCGGCCTGCGCCGCGCGCTCGGTCATCAGCCCGACGACACGATCGCCCGCCATGTCGAGGTTCGAGGCCAGCGCCCCGCCCTGGACGGCGATGACATCATCGACGCGGGACGCCGCCGCCTCGATGCGGGCGGCGAATTCGAGACCGCGGCCGTCCATGGTCTCGGCCGCGCGGGTGGCGGATGCCAGGAACGCGTCGCGGACCCGGTCGATGCGGGTGGAGAAGTCGTCGGCGACGCTGCCGGCGGCAAGCGCCAGGGCGGCCTGCGCGTCGCGCCCGCGGCCCTCGATCAGCTCGGAGACGCCGGTGCCGGCGGCCTCGATCTCGGTGCGCAGCGAGGCGCCGCGAACGGCGATGTCCTCGGAGATCGCCGCGCCGGTGGCGGCGAAGGTGCGGCTCAACCCCTCGCCGGTCTCGGCGAAGCGGGCGGTGATCGCGCCGCCGGTCTGGGCGAAGCGCTCGGTCAGCTCGGTCCCGCGCGACAGGAAGGCCTCCTCGAGGCCCTTCGTCGAGCGCTCGAAGGTCTCGCGCACGGCGCCGCCCTGGCGGTCCAGCGCCTCGATCAGGCCGGTGCCGGTCTCGGACAGGGATTGGGCGACGGCGCCCGCATTGTCGGCCAGCGTGCGGGTGAGCGCCCCGCCGGTGCGCTCAAACGCCTGCGTCACCTCGTCGGCGCGCTGCTGCAGCGCGCTGGTGAGGGTGGTGCCGATCTCTTCCAGGCCGCCGCGCACGCCTTCGCTGGTGGCGATGAGCTGGCGGACGAGGTCGTCGCCGCGGGTCGAGACGTTGCCGACCACCCGTTCGCCGACCTCGCCGAGCGCTTCGGTGATCGCGGTGCCGCGGGCGTCGAGCGCCCCGGTCACCCGCTCGCCCGCGCCGTTGATGGCGGCCACGATGCGCTCGGCCGCGCCCTCCAGCTCGCTCGACAGGTTCTCGTGCGAGCCGGCGATCGCCCCGCGCACCCGGTCGGCGCTGCCGACGATGGACTCACGCTGGGCGATCAGCTCATCGACGAGGCTGCGGATGCGGATTTCGTTGTCGGAATAGGCGCGCTCCAGGGTCGAGATCTCGCCGCGCACCAGCGTTTCGAGTTCGCCCGCGCGGGCCAGCGCCCGCTCCACACCGTCGCCGACGGCAGCGACTTCACGGCGAACGGTCTGCGACATGGTCAGCACCGCGTCGGTCGAGAAGCTCTCCGGCTCGGCCAGCCGGATCGCGACCTCGCCGACGGCGCGGGCGACGAGGCGCATCTCGTGGGCGCGCACGGCCAGCATCGCCGTGATGAGGAACAGCACGATCGGCCCGGCAATGGCGGTGGCCACCACCGCCGCCTGAAGCGCGGTGAGCCCGGTGATGAACGTCTTCAGATCGCCGCCGGATTGGTTCCAGGCGAGCGCCACGAGGCCGTTGAGCCACAGAAACGAGGCGATGGCCGCGACGAGGTACGGCTTGCGCGAGGGCCGCACCCGGAGCGTCTGCTGAAGGATTCCGATGTTCTGGCGGTCGTCGTTGGCGACCAGCGAGCGGTCGGGCGGCAGAAGCCCGCCCTCGCGGCGCGAGCGCCCCCGCTCGGGCAGCGGCAGATCGGACGCGGAGGGATCGATGTCGAGGGTCGGGGTGCGGCGTCCCCCGGCCTCGGAGAACGGATCGGCCAGCGGATCGCCGTCGCCGACATCGGGCAGCCGCGGCTCGACGCGGGCGGTGTCGCCCGGCGCCGGAATGTCCAGATTCAAAGCCTGCTCGATCGCGGAGAGGGCCGCCTCTGCCGGATCCTTCAGCTTCTTCTCGGTGGCCATGCAACCCTCGTACGCATCGCCGTCCATTGCAGAGCTCGCGCCCTCCGCAATGGAGACGGATTTACCCGACGTCTCACGGGATCTTAGTCCCTCGGATGATGCCCCCGATACCCGATCGGCCCGGCGCACCCAAGAAACCTTAACGGAATGGTTACCAAGCCGGGTCCCGTGATCCGGCATTCGCCCCAAGTTCTGACGCTTGCAGCCTTAAACGGGTACGCCCCGGGCCGCCCTGCGCTGTGGATAGCCGGCGCCGCCCACAGGCAGGTCGCCGCGCCGAGTGCTTTTTCCCAGAACCGAGCGGATGGAGTGGCCGTTTCATCCCACACTAATGATGATCGAGCAGACGATGAGGACGGACGTGGACCTCGAGAATAAGCTCGCCCCTCTGCTGGATCACGCTCACCTCGATGCGCAGACCTTCGGCGATGCCGACCTCGCCCGGGAAGTGCTGAGCCTGTTCGAGGATCAGTGCCGCCGGCTCCTGCCCGCGATGGCGGAGGCGAGCCGTCCGGCGGAGGAACGCGCCGATCTCGCCCATACGCTCAAGGGTGCGGCGCTCGGCGTCGGAGCGATGCAGGTGGCCGAGGCGAGCACGGCCGTCGAAATCGGGTATCGCACCGTCGGCGAGGCCGATCTCGAAGGGTTGCGGAGCGCCGTCGCCGAGACGCTGGAGGCGCTCGCCGCCCGCGGCCGGGAGATGTGAGCGGCCGCCTGTCAGGCGCGCTCCCTGCCCGCGGCGTAAGACCGCCGCCGCATCGTCCCCACCGCTCGGCGATCGGACGCGCGGCATCCGCACCGGCGGCGCGACGGAAAAGCGTCGGCTTCCCGCTTGCTTTCTCACTCCGCCGCCCGCAAGCAGGCGCCACGCCGCCCCTGAAGGATCGCAGGCGGACGCCGACACGTCCCGGAGCAAGGTATGCCCAAGATCACCTTCGTCGATCACGCCGGCACGGCCCGCACGATCGACGGCGAGGTTGGCTCGACCGTCATGGAGACGGCGATCCGCAACAATGTTCCGGGGATCGATGCCGAGTGCGGCGGAGCCTGCGCCTGCGCCACCTGCCATGTCTATGTGGACGGGGAATGGGCCGACAAGGTCGGGCCGGCCGAGCCGATGGAGCAGGACATGCTCGATTTCGCCTCGGACGTGCGCGCGACCTCGCGCCTGTGCTGCCAGATCCGCGTGACGCCGGAACTCGACGGCCTCATCGTGACGACCCCGGCCCGCCAGGGCTGAGGCGACGCCGCGCGGGGCCGGCCTCGCTCCGGGCGAACGCGCCGCGCGCGTCCTGCTGATGAACGCCGCCCGATGCCGGACACGCTACTGCTCGGCCTCTCGCTCTGCGGCGCCGACCACACCGAGGCACGGTTCCAACCCGAGCATGTCCTGGTCGGCAGCCTCGACGGGCTCCCGCCGCCGGGCGTCCTCGTCGCTGCCCTGTCGTCGGAAAGCGCTTTAGCGCAGCAGCGCCCGCATTGCCCCGTCCAACCCTTCGAGCGTCAGCGGGAACATCCGGTCCGCGAAGATCCGGCGGACCATGCCGATCGAGTGGGTGTGGGCCCAGTGCTCGGCCGGAATCGGGTTGAGCCAGACCGCCTTCGGGAAATGATCGAGAACACGGCCGAGCCAGACCTCGCCCGCCTCCTCGTTCCAGTGCTCCACCGAACCGCCGGGATGGGCGATCTCGTAGGGACTCATGGAGGCGTCGCCCACGAACACCACGCGGTAGTCGCAGGGATAGGTGCGGATCACGTCGAGGAGCGGGATACGCTCATCGTGGCGGCGATGATTTTTCGTCCACACCGCCTCGTAGGGGCAGTTGTGGAAGTAGAAATGCGCGAAGTGCTTGAACTCGGAGCGCGCCGCCGAGAACAGCTCCTCGGCCAGCTCCACGTGCCAGTCCATCGAACCGCCGACATCGAGAAAGAGCAGCACCTTCACGGCGTTGCGCCGCTCCGGGCGCAGCCTCACGTCGATGAAGCCCTTGCGGGCGCTCTCGCGGATGGTGCCGTCGAGGTCGAGTTCGTCGGCCGCCCCCGTGCGGGCGAAGCGGCGCAGGCGGCGGAGCGCCACCCGCATCGATCGGGTGCCGAGTTCGCGTGAATCGTCGAGATCCCTGAACTCGCGTCGGTCCCAGACCTTGACCGCACGGAAGTTGCGGTTGCCGTCCTGGCCGATGCGGATTCCCTCCGGATTGTAGCCGTAGGCGCCGAAGGGCGAGGTGCCCCCGGTTCCGATCCATTTCGACCCGCCCTGATGACGCTCCTTCTGTTCGGCAAGGCGCTGTTTCAACGTCTCGAACAGCTTGTCCCAGCCCAGCGCCCTCAACTCGGCCTTCTCATTCTCGGTGAGATGCTTCTCCGCGAGCTTGCGCAGCCATTCCTCGGGGATGGCAGCCGGTTCGACCGCCCCGCCCAGCGTTTCCAGGCCCTTGAAGACGGAGGCGAACACCCGGTCGAACCGATCGAGGTTCGACTCGTCCTTCACCAGCACGGTGCGGGCGAGGAAGTAGAATTCCTCCACCTGCTTGTCCGCGAGGTCGCTCTCCATCGCCTGGAGCAGCGTGAGATACTCGCGCAAGGACACCGGCACGCGGGCCTCGCGCAGGCCCGTGAAGAATTGGAGCAGCATGAGGCCTAAACGCCCGAGCCCGGCCCGCAGGTCAAGCCGATGCCGGGCTCGAGCCGAGCGGCAGGCGTCGAACAGCCGAGCTTGAGAGCCTTCGACTCCTGTGGACAGTGCCGTTTTCCCGTGGATATCGCCCGGCACCACCTTTGAGCGTGAGGAATAACCGTCATCTCGGCGGAACTAAGGTGCCTTCGCACAATGCAGGATGCGTCCGTGACTTGACGATTGGAAGGACTCCATGCCCGTGGTCTTGCGATCCCTGAGCGATTTCAAGAAATTCCTCCGCAAACCCGGAGCGACCCTTCAGATCGTCCAGAACACCTTCGTCGATCGCCAGGACGCGGAGTCCCGCGCCGCTTATCGCCGCAAGGGCCTCTACGAGCCGCGAACCCTCCGGGCGATATCGAAGAAGGCCGCCGTGTTCGACGTGAAGGGCCACGAAACCACCGTGTGGCTCTACTGGGATCGCGGCACACGACACTGGCGCTTCTCCGGCGATACCGTCACGGTCCCGCTCAACGCCGCCCTCGGACCGCCTGACGCGGTGGTCTATCGCTGCACTCTTCCTCAGCCGAGCGGGCAACGCCGTTCCGCCAGCGAGCGCGGCGACGATGAGGCCATGCTACCGGGCCTGTAACAGCAGGCTCCGACCGATACAGTTCGGCCGTCAGGGTGGGGCGAACCATCCGGGACCTGCCGTCATCCACGAAAGCCGGCCGGCTCGACCTGCAGAGACCGGCGGTCAGCTCGGACTGACCTATCACACTTTGTTGAACGGACGAATCAAGCGCCCTTCATCGTGTGATTGATCAAACCTCAGCTTGCGCGCACCACCTGGAGAGATCCCAAACTGCTGTCTGATCCGGACTGATCGTTCGCAATAGCAGCCAGATCGTGGTTTTTCTCGATTTTGCAGTCGTTTTCCGTGAAAATGGCTAGAACCGGACTTGAATCTTTTGCAAATCCTTTTAGCTCACAAGAACGAGGGGAAAACAGGATCAGGTACAATGTCGGAAACAAATCAGGTCTCGCAATACGACCGTATCGAACTCGCGGCCGATCTCGTCTCGGCTTATGTCTCAAACAACTCTCTACCGTCGGCCGAACTCGCGGGTTTGATTGTTCAGGTTCATGCTGCCTTGGTCGCCCTGTCGGCACCGCAGGCGCCCAAGGAAGAAGAAGTCGAGCGGGCGACACCGGCCCAGATCAAGAAGTCGATCACGCCGGATGCCCTGATCTCCTTCATCGACGGCAAGCCTTACAAGACGCTCAAGCGGCACCTGACTACGCACGGCCTCGACATCGACAGCTACCGCCGTCGCTATGGCCTGCCGACCGACTATCCGACGGTCTCGTCCAACTATTCGGCCGCGCGCTCGGCGCTCGCCAAGGATCTCGGCCTCGGCCAGCAGCGCCGCAAATCCTCCGCGAAGTCCGCGGAGCCGGTCGACGAGGTGGTGGCGGAAGCAGCCCCCGAGCCGCGCCGCAAGACCGCCGCCGAAGGCCGCAAGACCGGCGGGCGCCGCAAGGCCGCCTGAGGATCGATGCCGTGTCGGCGGAGTCATCGGACTCTGCCGGCCGGCTTCGACACGGCGCGTCGACGTAGTCCGAGCCGTGGAATTTTTGGCCGATCGTTGAGGCCGCCGGGCCGGCTCGACGCCCTCAGGGCATCACGGACGGCTTGCATCGGCTGCAACGACGGCTCGTCATACAGGCGCCCCGCTCGCTCACCGCCCATAGTTTCCCGCCCACGGCAGACGTGCCCATAAGGCACCGCACCCAGATGCGGCCAGCGGCATCGCGCGAAAGCGGGCTCCCAACAAGACAGGACCGCGAGGCGCTCGCATTCAGCGCCGCTGGCTTCGTCCGACGTCAGATTTTCGCGACGGGACGCCCGCGCAGATGCCGATCCTCACCCAGGTCGCTCAAACCGTCGCGCTCACGCACGATCCCGACACGATCAGAAGCGTCATGTCGGCCCGTGAATACAATCGGGCGCGCCTCCGAAACGGCATCGACAGCATCGCCCGGCACGATAACCGATGGCTTTCAGCACGTGACGCTGCGAGATTTGAGACCCCGAGCACTGTCTTGGACTCGTTTCCGGACAGCGCCCCCGTCTCGATCGGCCGGTGAAGTGCCGACAGACCGGCTTTCAGTCGGCCAGACCTCGAGATGACGCGACAGCCGATCCCGCGTCACGCGTGCGATAACCCACGGCACAGGAGCAGATGCGGGTTCGACACCGAAGAGCGGGCCGGATCGCCGAGTCCCGTTGTCGGACCCGGCCCCCATCGTCGGGCAAACCGCCCGGCTTTTACCGCATCCGTCGCCACCTTTTCGATGGCGCGACGGTTCCGGCGTCCTTCGCGCTAAAAATCAGGCGTCGGGCATCGCGGATTGGATGAGACGGTCGGAGGTCAGATCCTCCTCGTCATACCCGAGGAGTTCGGCGAGGCGTCCGCGGGCGCGGCTGACGCGGCTCTTCACCGTGCCGACCTTGCAGCCCATGATGGTCGCAGCCTCCTCGTAGGAGACGCCCTCGGCGCCCACCAGCACGAGGGCCTCGCGCTGGTCCGGCGGCAGCTTGGCGAGCGCCGTCTGCAGATCCTCGACATCGAGCCGGTCGCCCTGATGCGGCGCGGTAGCGAGGCGGGCGGCGTAGGATCCGTCCTGATCCTCGACCTCGCGCACGCGCTTGCGGTGATCCGAGTAGAAGATGTTGCGCAGGATCGTGAAGAGCCACGCGTTGAGGTTCGTGCCCGGCTGGAAGCGGGCGCGGTGCTGCCAGCCCTTGAGCAGGGTGTCCTGCACGAGGTCGTCCGAGCGGGCCGGGTTCGAGGTCAGCGACAGGGCAAAAGCACGCAAGGACGGCACAGCGGAGAGCAAGCCGTTGCGGAATTCGGGGTCGATCCGCTCGCCCTGCGCCTTGAGGGCCGCTTCGAGCTTGCCGATCAGCTCGGTGAAGCGGGACGGTGTGTCCTCGCCCGCCCCCAGCGTGTCGTACACGCTGCGCAGATGATCGCCGAGATGGCTGCGGATCGAGTCGGAAAGTTTGGGACGGCCGTCTGTCATCGCGGGACGATCCAGGGTCGCTTCGGTATCGTTACGCATCGGGCTCTTCGTGATCGGGACGTTTCGGCAACGATGGTGCAGGGCAGCACGCAGGGCAGGCCCCGGCACGGCCCTTAACATAGTTGTAGCGCATCGGCCCGATCCCGCACACCCGCGCCACGTGAAATACTGCCACGCTTGCACACAAGACGGTAGTCTGTCGCCCGAAGAGTGAGATGATTCGCCGATCCTGTCGTATGAATGCGGCAAATCGGCAGGCCAATCCGCTTTTGCCGATTGATCACCCTCAGACCGCGCCGTGGATCTCCGGCATCGGACGCGAGCGCCGCCGCGTCGCGCCCTTCCGCACCCGCACCACCCCGTCGGTGAGAACGAGGGTGTCGCCGCGCTCCAGTTCGGTCCAGGTCTCGTCCCGGGTCAGCGCCCGCGTGGCGATCATGGTGACGATATCGGTCTCGGTGGTTTCCTGAGCGAAATCGACCCGCCAATCCTCATCGATCAGCGTGGCCGTGCCGAACGGCGCCCGGCGGGTGAGGTAGCAGAGCCGCTTGCCGCAATGGGCGTAGAGCACGCGGCTGTCGGACAGCAGCATGTTGAACACGCCGCGCTCCGAAAGGATGAGGGCGTAACCCGCAATGGCCGCCTCCAGGGTCGCGGCGCGGGGCGGCTTGGGGAAGCGCTCCTGGAGCTGCGACAGCATCCAGCAGAAGGCGTGTTCGCTGTCGGTGGTGCCGACCGGCTCGAACCGACCGAGCGGCAGCCGCTTCACGCCCTTGAGCTGGCCGTTATGGGCGAAGGTCCAGCGCCGGCCCCACAGCTCGCGGGAGAAGGGGTGGGTGTTCTCCAGGCTCACGCGCCCGCGATTGGCCTTGCGGACATGCGCGACGACGATCCGGCTCTTGATCGGATAGCGGCGCAGAAGCTTGGCGAGTTCGGAGCGGGCGCTGGGCTCGGGGTCGTGAAAGGAGCGGCAGCCGCGCCCCTCGTAGAAGGTGATGCCCCAGCCATCGGCATGCGGGCCGGTCTCGCCGCCGCGCCGGGCCAAAGCCGCGAAGGAGAAGCGGATATCGGTCGGCACATTCGCGCTCATTCCGAGCAATTCGCACATGGTTGCCGGGGTCTTCTGCGTCGCGCGCGGTGGGATGGCGGGGGGCGGGGAGGGGAAACTAGGAAGCTTCGGGGGGAGGAACAACCGATTTGCGCTGCCTGTCCCCCGCCGCCGCGCCCGGTCTTCCTCGCGCGCGCTCGCGGCCCGGCCAGACGGGAGTGACGGCGAGACCCGGAATCAGGCGCCGGACCGCGGGCGCCACTCCCAGGGCGAGCCCGATCATTCCGGCGAGGGCCAACAGGTCGGTGAGGCCGATGCGGAAGTGGCCGCGGAAGGCGGGCGTGACGAACCAGAACAGTTCGGCGAGATGGACCGCGACGGCGAGCGCCGCCACCAGCCGCGTGCGGTTCTCGCCGGGACGCAGGGTCAGGAGGGCGGCTAGCCCCACGACGACGGCGGCGGACAGCGCCAGGGCGCGGCCGGAAACGCCCGCGCGGAGCCGATACCACGCCGCGGCCCCCGGATCGGCGGCGGCGCCGAGCATCAGGAACTGCACGACGTGCAGGCCGGCCCAGACGAGCAGCAGCACGGCGAGCGGCGTGAGCCGATCGTGGCGGCGCCGGGCAGGCCCGGCATCGGGCGGCGCGACGAGGATCGCGGCGGCGAGCGCCAGACTCGACCACGCGGCCAACACCAGCAGGCCGAAGGCGCTGGCATGGAAGCGCAGGCCGGGATCGGTTCCGACCGACATGACGAGGTCGTCCGCGGCCAGCGTGCCGACCACGGTGTGGAGGCCGAGGCCGAGCACGGCGCGCCCGTCGTCGATCCGCCCGGCCTTGGCCCAGGGCTCGCCGCCGCGGCGGGCGAAGAGCAGGGCGAGACCGGTCCAGAGCGCGAAGTAGAGGGCGAGGCGGGCGGCCAGGAGCGGCGCGGCCCCGAACAGGGCGAACGGCCCATCCGGCCCGGCGCCCTCCGGCGCCGGGTAGAGGAGGAAGGCGGCCACCGGGATCGGCAGAGCGAGGATCGCGGCCACCGGCATCAGAACCAGCAGGCCGCGCAGGGTCTCCAGCAGCGCGGTCTCGGGCTGCGGGCGCCACGCATCCGCCCGCTCGATCATGATGACGACGGGCAGAGCACCCGCCGGCAGCGCGAGGAGGCAGGTCCAGGCGGCGAGATAGGACGGCGCGAGCCGCGGCATTCCGGCATGGTGGAGCGCCAGCAGGAGGCAGACCAATCCCGCCGCGAAGGCCGCCGCCGGGCGGCGGGCCGGATCGCGGAAATAGGCGCTGGCGGATTTCGCCCCCGTCGCCTTGCGGGCGGCGCCGCCCTTCTCCTCCGCACTCACCGCTGCGGCTCCCCTGCGGCGAGGCCGTAGAGGGCGAGGGGACGTCCCGCATCCGCCGGCAGGGCGTTCAGGCGACGGGCGAGGGCGGCCGGAATGAACGGAGCGCCGGAGGGCTCGATCGTCAGGACGAAATGTCCGGAGAGGGCGGAGGGAGGGACGCGGCCAGCCCGCCCGACTCTCACAGCGGAGACGAGCGCGACCGCAAGGCCGAGCACTCCGCCCGCCGCCGCGGCGGAGAGAGCCGGCACCGCCGTCATGGCCCAGGATAACGGCCACGAGGCCGGCCAAGGCGTTGGCCAAGCGGTCGGCCAGGAATTGGGCCAGGGATTGGGCCAAGAGAACGGCCGGGCGAGGAGCGCCGCCACGCTCGCCGGCCCATCCGGCATATCCCCGCCAAATCCCACGATGCAGATGGCGAGGAAGGCCGCAAATCCGAGAAAGGCCCCGAACAGCGCGAGGCGGCTCAGGCTCCGCTCACGCCGGCGAAGGGCGGCGCCGGCCTCCGGCGTCGGCACCGGGCCGAAGGCGTCGAGGCGCGGCGCGCGGGGCCCCGAGAGCCCACGCGCCGCCTCGGCCAGCCCGGCCTCCGAGGCGAAGATCGCGATGAGGCCAGGGGGCTGGACAGGGGATTGGGGAGGGGATTTGGCAAGAGGCTGGACGGCGAACGGGCCCAGCCGGGTGTCCGGCGCGATCTCCGGCACCCGCGGCGCGGCGTGCGCGTTCTGGGCGAGGGCGAGTTGGCGTGTCTCGGCGATTCCGACCGGCGGCACGAGGCGAAAGAGAAGCAACAGGCCGAGAACGAACAGCCCGGCGGATCCGAGGGTCGCGACCCCGGCGGTCAGGAGATCCGCGACGGCCGCCCCCGTCGCCCCGATCCGCGTGGCGAGCACGTGATCCGCACCGAGACCGATGGCGACGAGGGCGCCGATCAGGCCGAGAGCGAGGGCGCTGCGGCGGATGGCGGGGATCCAGAACAATTGCGTGGGGAGAAGCCCGGCGAGCATGAGTGTCCAGAAGGCGGGCGCCTCGTCGCCGAGGAGCCTGCGCGTCAGCCGCGCCCGCTCGGCCGCGTCGCCGTAGAGAAGGGCGGTGACGATCTCGGTGACGTGGCAATAGAGGGCGGCAAGGCCGAAGGCGAGCAGCAGCCGCCCCAGGATATCGAGGTGCCGGCCGGTGATGAGGCCGTCGAGCCCACGGCTTCGGCGCAGGGTCATGGCGAGCGCCGCAATCAGCCCGGCGCCCGAGAGCACCGCCTCGACCAGCAGGGCGACTGGAAGCAGGGTGTCGTGCCGGTCGGTGCGAAGGGCGGCCGCGAGCGCGAGGTCGATCAGCACCGCCACCGCCGCGAGAATGCCGAGCAGGCCGAACCCCCGGCAGGCCCGCTCCCAGGCGAGCCATTGCAGCGCCGAGCCGCACCAGCCGGCCGACAGCGTTCGGTAGAGGCGGGCGCGTCGGCAATCCGGCCCCGCGGCGTCGCGCAGCACCGCCAGATCCGGCAGGAGCGCCGCCGCCCAGAGGCCGAGGCTCGCCAGGAGCAGGGCCCCGAGGCTCACCGGATGGACCGGCACCGGGTGGAGCGCGGCGAGACCTGCGCAGAGCAGGGCAGCGGTCTGTGTCAGGCGGCCGATCCCGCAGCGCCACGCCACGCCCGCCAGCAGCAGCAGCCCCGAGATCAACAGGCAACCCGCGGCGAGCCCGATCCACCACGCGGCACCGGCCGGACCGAACGCGGCGGGTGCAGCCGAGCGCAGACCGGCCCAGACGAGGATCGGGACGAGGGTTCCGGCGACGGCGAGCCGCCAGAGGCGGCCGGCGGGCGCGAGCACACTCCCCGCGAGCGCCGCGGCGATCGACGAGACCGTCTCCTCGGCCCCGATCACCGGCGTGCCGTAGAGGGGAACGGGTTCGGCGGCAGGTGGAAACGCGTGTTCGGCCATCGGCTCAACGGTCGGCCGCGGGCTGCACGCGGCTTCGATCCTGAAGGATAAAGGCAGGCGATGATATGTCTCGCACGGCCATCCGGTGTCGTCCGAAGGGAGGGTGGGGCAAGGCGCGGCCGAACGGGATGACGCGGAAATGCGGGAAAGGCAGGCCCCCCGCCCGCAGAGTCGAACGCGGATCGCCCGCCATGTGCTCTCCCGCACCAAAGAGCAATGCCGCAGCGGGAATGCAATGCGGCGGGCCGGCCGCGCGGGCTTGCGCCGCGGCGTTTCCGTGCGAAGAGGACGATCCGTAACGGCCTCCTCACGCGCCTGCCCGCCGGATCGTCCCTCACAGCGCCGAAACCGTTCTCCGATGCCGCACCCCCCCGCCGCGAATTCGTCGGCCAAGGCTTGGCCGGGCGCCCGGAATGCCGATGGAGCGTGATCCCGTCCTGTTCGCCTGGGCCTCGTCGCCGCGCCGGCACGCGGCGGCGCTCGGGCTGGCGGTGGGCCTCGGCGGACCGCTGGCGCTGTTCGTGCTGCTATGCCTGCGCGACCTCATCTCGGTGCTGACCCGCAGCAGCCCGGACTTCCTGCCCTTCCTGCGGATTGCCCTGCCTCTGCCGGGCCATCACGGCGACGAAGCGCCGATCCTGTTCCAGGGCTGGAGCCTGCCCCCGACGGAACTTCCCCTGATCGCACTGACCTCGCTCGCCGCTGCAGCGCTGCTGCTGGCCGCCCTCGGGGCCGCGGTCGCGTATCTCTGCTTCTCCGTCCAGGCCCGGGCCACGGCGCGGCTGCGGGCGCGGGCCACCGAGGCGATCCTCGCCTCGCCGCCCGGTGCCCGCGAGGATCTCCGCGCGCTGCCCGGCCTCGTCGGCCAGGCCCTGACGCGGATGGGCCCGCTCGCGGCGGTCGGCATCGTCGTGCCCGGCCTGACGCTCGCTGCGATCCTCCTCGCCCTCGTCATGGCGGAACTCGCCGCTCCGCGCCTCGTGCCGGTGATCGCGCTGTTGCTCGCCGCCGTCGGGCTGGCGCGGGTACTGCTCGCCAGCCGCACCGCCGCCCGGCGCAGCCTGCGCCAGGCCGACACCGCCGCGACCGAGGCGGGCCTGCGCGACCTGATCCGGCGGATGCCGGCGGTGCGCGCCCACGGGGCGGCGGCGTTCGAGCGTCGCCGCCTGGGGCTGCGCGCACGGGCGGCGCGCAGCGCGCTGGTGCGGGCGGAAGCTCGGCTCGCCTATGCGCGGGCCCCGGCGCTCGCGCTCGTCGTGATCCTGCCTGCCCTCCTCGTGGCCACCGCCCTGTGGCAGGGCGAGGCGGCCACGGAGGCCGACAACGTCCTGCCCGGAGCGCTGGTCGCCGCGGCCGGCGCCTTCGCCCTGGCGGCAACCCTCGTCGCGATCAGCCTGCGCCTGTGGAGCCAGCACCGGGCGGCGGCCCCGCTGTTCCGCACCATCGCCGAGACGCTGGACGCCCTGAGCCCCCGCCTGCCGGGGAACCGATCGCGCAAAGCGGCGCCGTTCCCGGTGGCGGGCGCCCTGGTCGCGAAGGGCGTCGGCGCCTACGATCCCGGCAGCGGCGAGCGGCTGACGGGCGTCGATCTCGCCCTGCCGATGCCGGCGCATGTGGCGATCGTGGGACAGCGCGGCAGCGGATCACGGGCGCTCGCCGCCCTGCTCGCCGGGCAGATCGAACCCACCGCCGGCGCCGTCACCTATGGCGGCACCGATCTGCGCGCCTTCGACTCCGCCGAGCGCGCCCGGCGGATCGCGCTGGCCGGCTCGGAGGCGATCCTGATCGAGGGGACGCTGCGCCAGAACCTGCTCTACGGTGCCCGCAGCGGTGACCGTGAGGCCTCGGGGCTGGCCGAGCGCATCGCCATCCTCAAGCTCACCGGGCTCGACGCCTTCGTTTACGAGCGGGGCCTGGAGGCCTCCGTCGATCCCGAGGACGATCCCGCTACGGCGGCGGCGGTCGTCGCGGCCCGCTGGGCGGTGCGCGAGGCGTTGGCGAGCGAGGGCATGGCCCGGCTCGTCGAGCCGTTCGATCCGGCCCGCTACAACCATCAGGCCGATATCGGCGAGAACATCCTGTTCGGCGAGGCGGTGAGCCCGGCCTTCTCGCAAGCGCGGCTCGCGGCGCATCCCTACCTGCGCGCGGTGCTGGAAGCGGAGGATCTGACGCGAACCCTGGTCGAAGTCGGGCTCCAAGTGGCGCGCTCCACCGTCGAGATCTTTGCCGACCTGCCCGACGATCACCCGCTGTTCGAGACCTTCTCGCTGTTTCCGGCGGCCGAGCGGGGCTATTTCGAGGATCTGGTCGCGCGCCAGCCCGAGTCCCGCGGCTTCCGGCGCGGACCGGCCGGGCACCGCGACCGCGAGCGGCTGATCGGGCTGGCGCTCCGCTACAGCGAGACCCGCCACCGCTTCGGCCTGATCGACGAGGCACTGGAGCAGCGTCTGGTCGCCGCCCGCCACTCCTTCGCGGCGATGCTGCCGCCGCGCTACCGCGAGAAGGTCGAGTTCTACGATCCCTCCCGGCTCACCGCCGCCGCGAGCCTGGAGGAGAACCTGCTGTTCGGGCGCATCACCCAAGGCGAGGCGGGCGCCGAGGGGCGGGTGCGCGCTCTGGTGCGCCGGGTGCTCGCCGAGCAGGGGCTGGAGCCCACCGTCTACCGGCTCGGCCTCGCGGCGCGGATCGAGGCGGGCGTGGCGGTGGCGGGCCAGGGCCAGCGCGCGATCCTGGGGGAGGGCGCCATCGGCCCGCGCGAGCGGGTGGCGATCGAGTTCGTGCGCTGCCTCGTGCGCCGTCCGGACATCCTCGTGGTCGGCCTCTCCCTCGACGACCGCAAGCCCGACGAGATCACCGCCCGGATCGAGCGCCTGCGGGCGCTGCGCGCCGGGGCGGCGCTGATCGTCTGCCTGCCCGACGAAGACACCCTGAACCGGCAGTCGCCGTTCGACGCCGTGCTGCGGGTGGAGCGCAACACGGTGGTGACGAGCGATCCGCAGGAAACCGAGGCGGTCGCCGTCTGAGGGCTTCCCTTTCCCGCAAAACCGCCCCAAAGCTTGTGCACGATCCGGTTCCGTCGCCCGCGGGCACCGCCGGTCGGCCGCGATCGAGACGGTGCATGCTTCCTCCGAACCGCTCTCGAGGCTCTGTGAGATCGTTCCTCAGAACCTTGATTCCGGGGCTTGTCGGGTTGTCGATCCTTACGGCGTCGAACACGCTCGCCCGGGCCGACAAGGCGAATGCGCCGATCCCGGCCGCAACCCTGGCGCTGATGGCTGCACGCGGCACCAACGCCGCCTCGCCGATCGTGCTGCGGGCCTACAAGAAGGAATCCGAGATCGAGGTCTGGAAGCGCAACGCCGCCGGGCGCTACGTGCCGATCAAGACCTATCCGATCTGCCGCTGGTCCGGGCAGCTCGGGCCGAAGACCAAGAGCGGCGACAGGCAGACGCCGGAGGGGTTCTACACGGTGGCGAAAAGCCAGATGAACCCGAACTCGCGCTACTACCTCTCCTTCGACGTCGGCTACCCCAACGCCTACGACCGGGCGCACGGCTCCACCGGCTCGGCGGTGATGGTGCATGGCGTCTGCTCGTCGATGGGCTGCTTTGCCATGACGGATGCGGTGGCGGGCGAGCTGTTCTCGATCGCCCGCGAGGCGTTCGCCGGGGGGCAGGGCGCGTTTCAGTTCCAGTCCTTCCCGTTCCGAATGACCGCCGCGAACATGGCCCGGCACCGGACCGACCCGAACATCGCCTTCTGGCGCCAGTTGAAGGAAGGCTCGGACCGCTTCGAGGCGACCGGCGAAGAGCCGGCCGTGAGCGTCGCGAGCGGCCGCTATACCTTCGCGCCCTCGCGCGATCCGGCCAAGGAGGCGGCCTTCACCGCCCTGCACAAGGATGAGACCGACCGCATCGCCGCCTTGGTGGAGGAGGGCGCGGCGGCCGTGCGCACGACCTATTCCGACGGCGGCCAGCACGCCTTCTGGGCAGCCCGGATCCTTCAGGGTCATCCGGTGGGCGATATCAGCCGGCCGGAGGCGCTCGCTTATGCCGGCCAGGAGGTCGTGCTGATCCCCGCCCGCCGCAGGGCACCGCCACCGCCGCCCGTGCCGGACGCCGTATGGGCGGCCTGGATCGGCACGGACAGCCCGTCGCTCACCGTGCGGACCGCGGGTTTCGTGCCGCCCTACGCCGCCGCGACCGCCCGCATCACGGCACCGGTCACGCGCTATGCGCAGACCTGGCCGAGCCTCGCCCGCGCGGCGATCGAGCGTGCGCTGCCGCCGCCCGACCTTGCCCCTTTGCAACCCTCGATTGAGAAGCTGGCCCAGCGCTGACTTGGAGCCGCTCAAAACGGCGTGTGCGAGCACGCACACAAACCCGAATGGCGGCCCCCCATCTCGACACTGTACACTCGGATCCTGAAGAGGGGCCGAAGAACAGCCGCGGATCCATAGCGCGGATGCGTGCGGCGGCACCACTACCACAGAGAAAGCCCGGCCCGAGGCCGAGCATTGGTACCGATCCATGACCCTGCCATATCCGGCCAAGGACGATTCGCTCGTCCTGCGTTTCTGGGGCGTCCGCGGCTCTACGCCGGTCAGCGGCCCGGAGAACGCCGAGTTCGGCGGCAACACGCCGTGCCTGGAGGTCCGCTGCGGGGAACGTCTGTTCGTGATCGATGCCGGCTCGGGCCTCGGCGCCTTCGGGCGCAACTGCCGCGAGAGCCTGCCGCAGGATATCGACCTGCTGTTCAGCCACCTGCATCTCGATCACACGGCGGGTCTGCCGTTCTTCAAACCGGCGGTTCTCGACGACACCCGCACGATTCACACCTATTGCGGCAACCTCGACGGAGCCAGCGCCGAGGACGCCCTTGGCCGGCTGTTCTCGCCCCCTCTCTTTCCCGTCACGCTCGACGTGCTGCCCTGTTCCTTCGCGCATCACGGCTTCCGGGCGGGCGAGCCGCTCACCTTCGCCGACGGCATCCGGGTCGATACGATTCTGCTCGACCACCCGCAGGGATCGACCGGCTACCGCTTCGACCACGGTGGCAAGCGGCTCTGTGTCATCAGCGACATCGAGCACGGCGTGAACTGGCCCGATCCGGACCTGTGCCGCTTCGTCGAGGGAGCCGACCTCCTCGTCTATGACGGCATGTTCACGGAGGGCGAGTATCCCTGCTGCAAGGGCTGGGGCCACTCGACCTGGCAGAAGGGCGTGGAACTGGCCAAGGGCGCGGGCGCCAAGGCGCTCGCCATCATCCACCTGCACCCCTGCCATTCGGACGTAGAGTTGCGCTCGGTCGAGGCCGAGATGCAGGCCGCGATGCCCACCGCCTTCATCGCCCGCGAGCGGCAGTCGATCGAGGTGGGCCGGCCGCTCGTCGGCCTCGCCGAACCCCCGGTGCTGACACTGGCACGCCGGGCCTGAGGCGGCCGCGCAGCGCTCGGAAGCCCAGGGAACGCTTCGCAAACGGTCCGATACGGTCCTCCCTTCCCATCATGCCGATGGCCGATCCGACCCGAGCAGTCTGCGCAAGAGCGGTCCGCGATCCGTGGACGTTTCAGCAGGGTCACGCTCCGCAAAGATCACACGTCTTCGGACGGTCGTGCCGGCCGGGACGTCAGGCGCCATCGCGGCGGCTCTGAAGCACGGGGACGCCGATGTCGTGGAGCCTTTCGACGCCATCGTGACCGTCAAGGCTCCCGAATTGGGGGCGGTCGATGACGGGTGACGCTTGTTAGAGCATCATCCCGAAAGGTGGTTGCCGGCTTTCGGGATGATGCAAAAACAAGAGGATAGAGGATCAGCCCCACGGACTAATCAAGGACATATCGGCCCCTTCCGCGCTTCGTAACCGCATCTCCAAAGACTGGATAAAACAAAGCCCACCCGGCGCGAGCCGGGTGGGCTTTCTGTCTTCTCACGGCCCCGTTCGAGGCAGACGAACCTTCGAACTCACAGAGCCGAGGTCGCGTTCGCCCCTTCCTCGCGGCCGATGCGGCTGTGCTTGCGGCTCCAGGCGAAATAGATCACGAGGCCGATCGCCAGCCAGATGATGAGGCGCAGCCACGTATCGCCATCGAGCGAGAGCATCATGCCGAGGCAGAACAACGCGCCGAGGATCGGCACGAACGGCACCAGCGGGGTGCGGTAGGCGCGCGGCGCGTCGGGCTGGGTGCGGCGCAGGATGACGACGCCAGCGCAGACGAGGATGAAGGCGAGCAGCGTGCCGATGCTCGTCATGTGGCCGAGCTGCGAGATCGGCAGGAAGCCGCCGAGCGTGCTCGTGAACACCATGAAGAACAGGTTCGAGCGGTAGGGCGTCTTCCACTTCGGATGGATCGCCGAGAAGAAGCCCGGCAGCAGCCGGTCCTTCGACATGGAGTAGAATACCCGGCTCTGGCCGAGCAGCAGCACGAGGATCACGGTCGAGAAGCCGCAGATCACGCCGAAGGTGACGAGGCTCTTCAGCCACGGAAACGGCGTCGCGGCGATCGCCGTGTTCACGGGGGCGGCGTCGCCGCGCATGGCGTCGTAGTGGACAAGGCCGGTCAGCACACCCGCAAAGGCGATGTAGAGCACCGTGCAGATCGCCAGCGAGCCGAGGATGCCGATCATCATGTTGCGCTGGGGGTTCTTGGCCTCCTGTGCCGCGGTCGAAACCGCATCGAAGCCGACATAGGCGAAGAACACCACGCCGGCCGCGCGCATCACGCCGCTCCAGCCATACTCGCCGAAGGTGCCGGTGTTGGGCGGCAGGAAGGGGTCGTAGTTCTGCGCCTTCACGTAGAACAGGCCGACCCCGATCACGATCGCCACCACCGCGAGCTTGAGCAGCACCACCGCGCCGTTGACGCGGGCGGATTCGCGGATGCCGATCATGAGCAGGGTCGAGGCCGCCACCACGATCAGAATCGCCGGCACGTTGACGATGCCGTGCGCCAGCGTGCCGTCGGCGAGCTGGTAGGTCTCGAAGGGGGAGTGCACGAGCGAGCCCGGCAGGTTGATGCCCAGCGTGTCGCGCATGAAGCGGGCGACGTAGCGCGACCAGCTCACCGAGACGGTGGCCGCCCCGACCGCGTATTCGAGCACGAGATCCCAGCCGATGATCCAGGCGATGAACTCGCCCATCGTGGCGTAGGTGTAGGTGTAGGCCGAACCCGCTACCGGGATCATGCCGGCGAGTTCGCTGTAGCACATGCCCGCGAGCGCGCAGCCGATCGCCGCGATGGCGAAGGAAACCGTCACCGCCGGGCCGGCATGCTCGGCCGCGGCGATGCCGGTGAGCGAGAACAGGCCCGCCCCGATCACCGCGCCGATGCCGAGGCCGATCAGGCTCCAGGGGCCGAGATGGCGTTCCAGCTTGTTCTCGCCGGATTCGGCGTCGGCGTTGAGCCGTTCGAGCGTCTTGATCCGGAAAAGGTCACTCGCCAAGCCTGACGCCATGTCTGCCCCACCCCCTCGTACCGGCCGAACTCCTCTGACGGAGCGGCCGAATTCTCACACAGATGAATCGTGAAACCGACGCGGGCGCAACGGCCTCAGGCGACATTGCGGTGCAAGGACCCGGCCAAGCTAACACGCGAAGCGGCCGGGCCGGGGTCCGTAGCCGCGATCCCGGCTCAGAGCGCCCAGGTGAGATCCCGATAGGCGCCGTCCCAGAACGCGTATTCGAGGCGGGTCGCGTGGGTATAGGCCGCGTGCATGCGGGCGCGCAGGGCCGGGGAGGCGGCGGCGTCCGCCTCGTCGGTCGCGGCGATCATCGCGGCCACCGCCTCGCCGAACTCCTCGCCGGCATAGGTGTCGATCCAGGCGCGGTAGGGATTGTCGGGCTTGGCGTGGGCGAAGATATCGCGGCCGACCTCGGCGTAGATCCAGAAACAGGGCAGAAGCGCGCCGAGCACGACTTCGTAGGGCTCGGCATAGGCCGTCGCGATCAGCCACGCGACGTAGTGGTCGCAAGCCGGGGAGAGGGGCGTCGCCGCGAACGTGCCGGCATCGATGCCGTATTCTTGGAAGAAGCCGCCATGCAGCGCGCGCTCGACCACGATGGCGGTCTCGGCGCCGCGGGCGAACTGCACGATCCGGTCGGGATGCGGCGCCTTGGCGGCGGCGAGCGCCAGCGCCCGGCCGAAGCCGATGAGGTAATGCGCGTCCTGCACGATATAGCGGCGGAAGCGCTCAGCGCTCAGAGAGCCGTCCGCCAGTTCGGCGTTGAACGGCATCGTGCGGATCGCCTCAAAGGCCGCGAGATTGCAGGCCCAGGCTTCAGATGAAAACTGCATACCGCCCGCTCTGATAGGAGGAAAAAACTTACTATAATATCAGAATCTTCCCAAATAGACTAGATAAACATCTCCGTAGAGCGGGTGCCGCACAAGACCTTGAACCGTTCCAGGGCACGGACCGAACAACATATCTTCGAGCGGCACGACATCAACGCCGCTTTTCAGCTCAATTATTTGCGCTCTATCCATAAAATTACTGTATTTTTCCCTGGAAACTCGAGTGCTTTCAGGTATATTTTCCAAAAATATTCTCGTGTCTTTCTGTGAATAAACGTCAATCCAAGCGGATAATTCATTCGGCGATTTAAAGAGATACGCGCCGTAAAGCACGAACGGAAGAACCTCTCCCTTCGACCACTTCTGGAAACTTGTACCCAAGGCAAACGGACAATTGTTTTGGAACGTCACGCGTGGCCACGCTTCGGCAAGACACGGGACTGGAGCGGCAGAAACGCATAGTCCCGCCCACAAGACCGCGGCAATACGAATGGTACGAACCATGAGGGTCCCTCAACCCTGCCGCTGGGCCTGGGTCACCGCGACGTGAATCAGTTCGGCCAGCGTGCGCACCCTGAGCTTCTGGCGCATCTGCGAGCAGGCATTGGTGACGGTCTTGTAGCTGACCGAGAGGTCGGCGGCGATGGCGCCGTAGGACTTGCCCTGCGCGAGGCGCGCCAGGATCTGCTGCTCGCGCGGCGTGAGCTGCGTCTCCGGGGTGCGGCGCGGGTCGGCCCGCAGCATCGCGACCTCGGTGGCGAGCCGACGGTCGAGGTAGACCTCGCCCGCGCGCACCCGCTCGAAGGCCTGGAACAGCTCGTTCGAGGCGTGATCCTTGAGCACGTAGCCGAGCGCCCCGGCCTCCAGGGCCCGCGAGACGATGACGGGATCGTTGTGCATCGAGAAGACGAGCACGCGGGTCTCGGGCTCGATGGCGCGCATGCGCCGGATCAGGGCAAGGCCGGCAAGCCCGCTGCCCTGGAAGGTGAGGTCGCAGATCACCACCGGCGGGCGCAGGCGGTGGAAGGCGCGGTAGCCGGAGACGACGCCGGTCGCCTCGACCACGGTCTCGATTCCGGCATCCTCCAGCACACGGCGACAGCCCTGGAGGACGATCGGGTGATCATCGATGACCAGGACGGGGGTGGCGGCGCCCTTGCTCGACGCTGCTCTCATCATGGGGCTGCTGACCGGCGCGTTCATCGTACACGCATCACTTGGGTTGCGGCGCGGCGTGGGGAGGCGGAACCTCGCTGCCGTCGCGCTCGGGATCGATCGGGAGGGTGATCCGGACAACGGTTCCGGAGGCCGTGTTGTCAAGAGACGCCGTGTCGAGGCTGAAATGACCGCCCAGCGCCTCGACCCGCTCGCGCATCCCCGACAGGCCGAGACCGACACGGTGGCCGGGCGCGATGCCGGTGCCGTCATCCTCGACGCTCACCCGCAGGAACGTCAGGCCGGCGGCGTCGGTCTCCTCCGCCGCGCGGGCTCGGACATGGCGGGCGGCGCCGTGGCGTACGGCGTTGGTGCTGCTCTCCTGAATGCAGCGGAACACGGTGAGATCGACGATGTCGCCGTAGCCGCGGGCCAAGCCCTCGAACGCGCCATCGAAGGCGGTCTCGGGATGGCGCCGTCGGAAATCGCGGAGCAGCAGGTTGAGGCAATCGGTCAGCGGCACCTCGCCGAGCCCGTGCGGGCGCAGGCGGTTGAGAAGGTCGCGGTTGAGGACCTGAACCTGGCCGACGATGCTGCCGATATCGCCGGCCCGCGCCGCGAGCCGGCTGCGGTCGATCTCGCCCGGGCCGGCGGCGAGCCGCGCGACGGAGGCTGCGTTCGCCTCCAGCGCGAACAGGCACGGGCCGAACTCGTCGTGGAGTTCGAGGGCGATGCGGGCGCGCTCGTCGTCCTGGGCCGTCAGGAGTTGACGGTTGAGGCGGCCGTTGGCGGCCCGCGCGTCGGAGAGCGCCCCGGCCACGCGGTTGAAGCGCTCGGCGATCACCGCGAGTTCGCGGGAGGCCGGCGGGTCGAGATGGGCGGTGTAGTCGTGCCGCTCCAGCCGGTTCAGCCCGTCCGCCAGGCGCCCGAGCGGCCGCAGGATGCGCCCGAGCGCCAGGGTGAGGGCAGCCAACACCGCGAGGTTCAGGATCAGGCTGGCCAAGGCCAGCGAGCGGGCATAGCCCCAGACTTCCTCGATCTCGTCCAGGGGCTGGGTCGTGATCGCGGCGGTGCCGATCCGCTCGCCCTTCACGACGATGGGCAGATCGTGCTGGCGCGGTTCGGGGGCGATCAGCCGGACGAACCAGCGCGGCGCCGTCCGCTGCTCGCGCGCCTGCTCGGAGGGACCGAAGCCGACACGCTTGCCCTCCGCATCGAGGATGGTCACGCGGACGTGGCGCAGGGCCTGAAAGCGCAGGTCAAGCGTATGGAGCACGCTCTCGGGGCTCGGGCTGCGCAGGGAGCGGATGGTATCGGCGACCAAGGGCTCGACGGTGGCGAGACCGGCCGCCATCTCGACCTGCACGGCGCTGCGCGCGGTCAGCACGATCACGCCGCAGGAGGCGAGGGCGGCGGCGATGTCGATGGCGAGCACGACCAGGATGAGCCGCGTGCGCGTCGGCCAGCCGGCCCAGAACGGCAGCCCCGTGCCGTCGGCTCGATCCTGCGCCTTGTCGAGGTTGGGATCGGCCACGCTTTGCGCCATCAGAGGCGTCGGGGAAGCTTGCGTCGCGGCGGGAATCGGCACGGGCCCTCGCGGTCGGTCAGTCCGCCATACGCCGACAGGAGCAGGCCGGATCCGGGACCATTCGGCAAACCGCCATCGGATAAAAGGCTCAGATTTCTACTCTTTCGGCACGGCGGCACCGTGGCCGATCGCCGGATGAATGTCCATGCCGGGGCCGCGCCGCAGGGTCGCGCGGCACACTGATGTTTTTCTTAATAATCGCCGGACGGCAGGCCGCGCACCGCATGATCCGCTTACACGCTCCGTTAAACCGGCTCCGCTAAGGTCGATCGCTAGAACTCGTCGGGGCGAGACTTGTCCGGGGCGCACCTGTCCCGATCAGGTCCGGCCGCCCTGGAGTTTCCGCCAGATTCGTGTGGGTGGACGGCGCCTGAATTCTCAACAGGCGACGCCGGACATCTTGCCGCCGCATTGCCGAGGCCGTCTTGTTGCAGGGCTACAACGTGCAAGAGGCCGACCGCATGTCGGTGACGATTCATCCGTCCCAAACCCGGCCGGCCGAGAGCAGGGCTCCGGCCCGTCGCCGGCTGCCCGTCATCCTCGGCGCCGCGGGCGGGAGCGCTGCCCTCCTCGTCTTCGCCGTGGGGGCTTTCGCGTTCTTCTCCAATCTCGCCGATCCCAGGAGCCGGCCGGCGCGGATCACACCCGTCGCCTCGCAATGGCCCGACCTGAAGGACGGCGTTCCGGCACTGGCGCCGGCCTCCATCGGGTTGCCGGAAGCGCGCCGGGCCAACCTGCCGGCCGCGGAACCCGCGTCGGCGGCGGCCGCAGCGCCGGAGGTCGCGCCGCCGGCCCGGGCGAATCTGCAGATCGAGCCGGCCCCCACGGTTCCGGCCGCGACCCGCACGGCGGCAGCGGTCGCCCCCGCCAAAGTCACGGTGCCGCTGCCTCCGAGCCGGAGCGAGATGGTGCAGGCGAAGACGGAGCAGCCGGCGCGTTTCGTGTCGCTGCCCGCGAAGACGAAACCCGAGATCGCCAAAACCGAAGCCAAGGTCGAGGCCAGAACCAAGACTGATTCCGCCAAGGCCGACGCTGTTAAAACTGAAACTGCCAAGGCTGAAACCGCCAAGGCCGATCTCAGCCGGAAGCCCGCGCCCGTCGTCCGCAACCGCGCCACGGAAGCGCGGCCGACGCAGACCGCTTCGGCGCAAGCACCTGCCGCGCGACCGGTGCAGGACGCGGCGGAAGAGCCGGAACTGCTCGGCGTCAAGATTCCCGGCGGCCGTCAGATCCGCGAAGGCTGGGATGCCGCCGTGAGCGGCCTGCTCGGCGACAAGTAAGGCCGCCGGCGAAACGGCCCGGCTCGAACGAGCCGGGCGCAGCAATGACGTTCGCACACCCAAAATCTTGGCCGGGGCGGCTTTCGTGCCCCGGCACCGTCGCGAGGCGGATTAGCCGCCGCGGCCGGTTTTGGTCGCCTCGCGGCGATGGCGCTGGGCGCGGGGGCTCTTCGGTGCCTTGGCGGCGGCCGGTCCATCCCCCTGCATCCGCTCGACGCGGACGTCGGCCGGTCCGCGCCGGGCGAAGGACGCGGCGAAGTCGTCTGCTGCGCTGGCGCGGACCTCGAAGGTGGTCTCGTTGTCGAAGATCCGGATGGAGCCGATATCGCCGCGCCCGATCTGCCCGCGGCGGGTCAGCATCGGCAGAAGGCGGCGCGGCTCGGCCCGGTCGCGGCGGCCGAGATTGAGCCGGAACCAGGCCGCCGGCTCATCGTCACCGACCCGCGAAGCGCCGACCGGCACACCGCTGCGGGAATCCGGACGCCGGCTCGTCTCGTAGGCCGGATCGCTCACCTCCTCCGGAACGGGGATGCGCGAGCGGTAGAGCCGGGCGAAGGCCGCAGCGAGTCGCTCGGGCGGGCAGCGCTCCATCAGCGCCTCGGCCCATTCCCGCTCCCACTCGCGGTCCTCCTCCGTCTCGGGCTCGGCGAGCAGCGGATCGGACATCATCCGCTCGCGGTCGAGGATGCGGATTTCGTCGGCGTTCGGCGGGCCGCTCCAATCGGGGCTGACCTTGGCGATGGCGAACATCTGCTCGGCCCGCCGCCGCCGGGCCGGCGGCACGAGCACGACGCTCGTCCCCTTGCGGCCGGCGCGGCCTGTGCGGCCGGAGCGGTGCTGCATCACCTCGGCATCGTGCGGAAGGTCGGCGTGGATGACGAGGTCGAGCCCCGGCAGGTCGATGCCGCGGGCGGCGACGTCGGTGGCGACGCAGACGCGGGCGCGGCCGTCGCGCAGGGCCTGGAGCGCGGCGTTGCGCTCGCCTTGGCCGAGTTCGCCCGAGAGTGCCACGGCCGAGAAGCCGCGTTCGGTCAGCGAGGCCTGGAGATGGCGCACCCCGTCACGGGTGTTGCAGAACACGATCGCGACCGGCGCATCGACATAGCGCAGAATGTTGACGACGGCGTGCTCCACTTCCCGCGGCATCACGCGCACCGCGCGGTAGACGATGTCGGCATGGCCGCGGGTCTCCCCGGCGACCGCGAGGCGCAGGGCATCGCGCTGGTAGCTCTCGGCGAGCGCGACGATGGCCTTCGGCAGGGTCGCCGAGAACAGCAGGGTGCGCCGGTCCTTCGGGGTCGACGCCAGGATGAATTCGAGATCCTCGCGAAAGCCCATGTCGAGCATCTCGTCGGCCTCGTCGAGGATGACGGCGCGAAGCCCCTCGGTGACGAGCCGGCCGCGCTCCATGTGGTCGCGCAGGCGCCCCGGCGTGCCGACGACGATATGGACGCCGGCCTCCAGCGCGCGGGCCTCACGGCGCGGATCCATTCCGCCGACGCAAGGGACGATCCGCGCGCCGGTCTGCGCGTAGAGCCAGGTCAGCTCCCGCTGCACCTGGAGAGCCAGCTCACGGGTCGGCGCGATGACGAGGGCCAGCGGCGCGCCGGGCGGCGGCAGCGTTTCGTCGTCGCCGAGCAGCGTACCGGCGATGGCGAGACCGAAGGCGACGGTCTTGCCCGATCCAGTCTGAGCTGAAACGAGCAGGTCGCGCTCGGGCACGGCATCGAGCACCGCCTGCTGGACGGGTGTCGGCTCGGCATAGTTGCGCTCGGTGAGCGCCCGCGCCAGGGGGGAGGGCAGAGACGGAAATGGCAAGGGAGATGCGCCTTAAGAACCGGCGCATTCGCACCGGTACACGCGAACCGGCAGATGGCCGGATCGGAATTCGGATGCTGTGTCTAACGCCAACTGAGCGCGGAGACCACTACCTGCACCGCGCAGCGGCGTTGCACGGTGCGGATTACGCGGACGAACCTGCGAGGATGCCCCGGCCTTTCCAGAGGATTGCCCCACGTTGAAGGTTCGTGACGATATCGCGCCGTTTGCTTGCACCGGAGCCGGTCGTCGCCGATACAAGATGTACAAGAGGGGTCTTGTATCGGAAGCGGTTTCTCGATCGGTTTCCAGTCGATCCAAGGGCGGACGCTTCTCGAATCCTCGGCCCCGACGTCCCATCCGCTGAGCGAGAAGCCGGTGCGCCAAGCGCAACCGAACACGTCCCTCGATTGCATTTTCCTCCGACCGGAGAAGACACGTTGCCAGAGCCCGATCTCAGATCAGACGATGTCGATGCATTTCGCCTGCATGTTTGCCAGAGGCTCATTGCCGCCTCGGGCCGGACCGAAGAAGACAATATCGACCACGCCTACCCTCCGTATGAAGTCGCCGCCGGGCAAGAGGCGTTCGACGCGGTGCGGGCGCGCTTTCTCGCGTACCTGACGGGCAGTTGGGACGGGATGGCGCGATCCTACGGCCGTCTCGAAGATGACGCCTCACGCAAGCTCTTCGTGGACTTGCTTCTGTTTCGCGTGCTCGGATGCCGCCATGTCCGGCTCGACAGCAATACGCCCGCCTATTGGGAGGCTCGAAGGCAAGCTGAGGCGCTTCCGGTCGAGCCCTCGCCCTTCGCGGACCTTCCCGGCGGCGCAGGCCTTTGCCACTTTCTGTTGCCGGGCGAAAAGCGCCCCCTCACTGTGGACTGCCTCCACGCCAACATCTTCTTCACGTTCCTCCTGAGGCAGTATTTTTTCGATCGCGGCGGCGTGCGGGTGCAGCCGGAAGTCGGCGATCATGTGGTGGATGCGGGGGCCTGCTTCGGCGACACTGCCATCGACTTCGCCGAAACCGTCGGCGAAACCGGCCATGTCTACTCGTTCGATCCCCTCGAAGCCCATCTGAGGATCGTCCATCACAACATCCGGCAGAACGATCTTTCGAACCTGACCGTCTTCCAGCATGGCTTGAGCGATCACAATCTCGAAGCCCTACCGGTCCAGGGACTGTGCGACCCGGGCTTTGCGGACGAGGATGTCATGCCGGTTAGGCGCCTCGACGACGTCGTCGCGACGGGCACGATCCCACGGGTCGACTTCATCAAAATGGATATCGAAGGGTACGAGCTTCCAGCTCTTCGGGGCGCCGAGGCGACGCTGCGCACCTTCCGTCCCAAGCTCGCGATCTCCGTCTATCACCGCTGGGGCGACTACTTCGAGATCCCCGACTACATCGCCAGCCTGAATCTCGGCTACCGGTTCTTCCTGCAGAACTACACGGTCGGGGAAGGCGAGACGGTTCTCTATTGCATCGCCGCGCCCGGCGACGGTGGAGCGGCCGAGAGCGAATTGTCCGACGCCGGGACGGCGCACGCCTCAACCCCGTCGTAACCCCCTTACGGACCGCCTTCTTCTCGGCCGAACGCGTCCTACGCCGCCCGCTCCTCCACCAGGGCGACGATGTCGTCCCAGCGCGAGAGGAAGGCGGCGACGCAGGCCGGGTCGAAATGCCGGCCCGCCTCCGCCTCGACATGGGCGCGCGCCCGCTCCAGGGACCAGGCGGGCTTGTAGCTGCGCGCGGAGATCAGCGCGTCGAACACGTCGGCCACCGCGACGATCCGGCCGGAGCGGGGAATCTCCTCGCCCTTGAGACCGCGGGGGTAACCGGTGCCGTCCCAGCGCTCATGGTGGGTCAGCGCGATCTCGGCGGCAATCTGGAGCAGGCGCGAGGGGCTGTCATGCAGCATGTGGTAGCCGCGCAGGGCGTGCTGGCGCATCTCCTCCCACTCGTCGGGGGTGAGGGGGCCGGCCTTCATCAGGATGTGGTCGGGGACCGCGATCTTGCCGATGTCGTGCATGGTCGAGGCCAAAGCCACGTCGTCGGCCTCCGCCGACGACAGGCCGAGTCCTTCGGCCACCGCGATGACGCAGCCGGCCACGCGGGTGAGATGGTCGCCGGCCCGGTCGTCGCGGAACTCGGCGGCCAGCATCAGGCGGCGGATCAGTTCGCGCTCGCGCGCCGAAGCGTCGGCCACCGCCCGTGCCGCGTCGCGCCGCATGGTGCGCGCCCGGTCGTCGCTCTCCCGGCGCGCCAGGGCGAGTTCGATCAGAACGCCGACCCGGTCCTGCAATTCCAGGGCGTCGAACGGCTTGGACAGCGTGTCGGTGGCGCCGGCCTCGCGGCCGATCCGGCGCAAGTTCCGGGCGTCGCCGCCGGCCACCAGCAGGACCGGGGTGCGGGCGAGACTCTGCTGCTCCCGCAGGGCACGGATCAGGGCAGGGGCGTCGAAGCGCTCGGGCTCGGCCTCCAGCACGATCACATCAGGGGCTTCGGCGATCAGGTCGTCGATCACATGGCTCGTGACCGCGAGGATGCAGGCGCTGCAGGGCTGCCCGCGCAAAGCGAGGACGAGGGGAGCCGGGGTTCGCGCCGCTACGATGGCGACCACCGTGTCCCGGCTTCGCTCCCCGCTTCCTTGCGCGTCGCCCGTCATCGCGTCATCCACGGCGATCCCGGCGCGGCCCGCCGCCCACCGACTCCCGATCGCTGCCCCTTTGCGTGCCATAATATGGTTAACCGCAATTTGACACGGCGTGACCGACCTTCGCGCGACCGCGCCGACCGCGGAAACTGGGCCCCACTTTTCGGGCCGGCGCGCTAGATTGCCGGCATGAACGACGACGCCTTCCCCCTCGATCCGCGGCTTGCCGCCGACACCCATGCCGTGGGCGATCTCGCCCTCTGCTCCGTCCTGCTGATGGACGATGCACGCTTCCCGTGGCTGATCCTGGTGCCGCGGCGGCCGGGCTTGAACGAACTCACCGACCTCACGCCAGAGGATGCGCGCCTCGCCTTCGAGGAAACGCGTATCGCGGTCAGGGTCATGCAGACGCTCGCCCAGCCGGACAAGGTCAACGTCGCCAGCCTCGGCAACGTGGTGGCGCAGCTTCACATCCACGTCGTGGCCCGGTTCCGCTCGGACCCGGCCTGGCCAGGGCCGGTCTGGGGCGTCGGCGAGCGCAAGCCCTATCCGCCGCATGCCCGCGCCGCCCTGCTCGAACGGGCCGCCGCCCTGTTCATGGCCGCGTGAGGCGACCCGGATGACAGGCTCGCCCAACCCACCCGGCCGAGACGCGCTCGCCTATGCCGCGAGCCGCCTCGTGCGGCACTCCGCCGAATTCGGCCCGGCCCCCGCCCTGACGGACGCCGGACCGGATGCCCGCCTCGTGCTGATGGCGGGCGAGACGGTGATCGTGCGCGCCGCCCCGGTGGAGACCGGAACGGCCCTGCTCACGCCGGACGAGGCCGGCCGGGCGGGCGAGCGTGCCGTGGAAATTTACCTCGGACGGGTCGAGGGGCGGCCGGTCTTCGCCGGCGCCCTCCCAGGGGAGGCAGCCCTCCTCTTCCCCGCGCCCGGCCACCGCGCCCTCGACCTGCGGGCGCTCGCCGCCGAGGGCGCGGTGGCCCGCGAGGAACAAGGGCTCATCGCCACCGCCAAGTCGGTGCTGGCCTGGCATGCCCGGCACCGCTTCTGCGCCAATTGCGGCAGCCCGACCACCATCGCCGCCAGCGGCTTCCGCCGGGAATGCGGGGCTTGCGGGCTGCACCACTTCCCGCGCACCGATCCCGTGGCGATCATGCTCGTGCGGCGGGGCGAGACCTGCCTGCTCGGGCGCGGCCGGCATTTCAAGCCGGGGATGTATTCCTGCCTGGCCGGCTTCATCGAGCCCGGCGAGACGGTCGAGGACGCCGTGCGCCGCGAGACGCGGGAGGAGACCGGCGTCGCGGTCGGCGCCGTCGCCTATCACGCCTCGCAGCCCTGGCCGTTCCCGGCCTCGCTGATGATCGGCTGCGTGGCCGAGGGGCTGTCGGAGGCCATCCGCACCGATCCCGACGAGCTGGATGACGCGCGCTGGTTCACGCGTGCCGAGGTGGCGCGAATGATCGCGGGCACCCATCCCGAGGCCCTGACCGTGCCGCCGCCGACGGCCATCGCCCACCTGCTGCTGCGCGACTGGGTCGACGGCGTCATCGAGGACACCGTCGGGGCCGTGCCGGACCCGGAGGCGTGAGCCCGGCGCCTCGTGCGCTTCACGGACGCGAGCGGATGGTGTAGGCGCCCCCACTTGGCCGGGAAATCGGCCGAGGAATTGGCCGGGGAAGTCGGGCCCTGCGCGGCGGCCCGGTTCCGGGGGAACCGTGCCCCCGGGCCTCAAGGCCGGACGTACCGCCGGGAGCGAGAACCATGACCGCCCGCATCGATGCCGCCTTCGCCCGCTGCCGCGCGGAAGGACGTGCCGCCCTCGTCACCTACGTGATGGCGGGCGATCCCGATCCGGAGACCTCGCTCAAGGTGCTCGAAGCCCTGCCGAAGGCGGGGGCCGACATCGTCGAGTTCGGCCTGCCCTTCACCGATCCCATGGCCGACGGGCCGGCGATCCAGGCGGCGGGTCTGCGGGCGCTGAAAGTCGGCCAGGATCTGCGCGGCACCCTCGCTCTCGTCCGCCGCTTCCGCGCGGGCGACGACCGGACGCCCGTGGTTCTGATGGGCTACTACAACCCGATCCATACCTACGGCGTGCCCCACTTCCTGGAGGATGCGCAGGCGGCCGGCATCGACGGTCTGATCGTGGTCGATCTGCCGCCGGAGGAGGACGAGGAGCTCTGCCTGCCGGCGCTCGAGAAGGGGCTCGCCTTCATCCGCCTCGCGACCCCGACCACGGACGAGGCCCGCCTGCCGGCGGTTCTCGCGAACACCGCGGGCTTCGTCTACTACGTGTCGATCACCGGCGTGACCGGGACGGCGACCCCCGATTTCGGCCGGGTGTCGCAGGCGGTCAGCCGGATCGCGGCCCATACCGCCCTGCCCGTCGTCGTCGGCTTCGGCGTGAAGACCGGCGCGCACGCTGCCGAGATTGCCCGCGGCGCCGACGGCGTGGTGGTGGGCTCGGCCCTCGTCGATGCGCTGGCCCGCAGCCTCGAACCCGGCGACCGGGCCGGGAACGGCACGGTGGAGGCCGTCGCCTCCCTGGTGCGCGAGTTGGCGCAGGGTGTCCGCAGCGCCCCCAAGGCGCCGTCCGGGGCCTGAACGCCGCCGCAAGCCCGCCGCGCGGGGGGTATCCTGCCGGAGCCTCCCGAGAGGGGAGATCCCCCCTGGGATCGAGGCGGCGGCGATCCGATATCGATGCGGCAAGAGAACTCGGTAGGACAGGGAGTCTGACGCGATGGTCGAGCCGATGAACTGGATCTCGGAGGTCGTACGGCCCCGGATCAAGACGCTGTTCAAGCGCGAGACGCCGGAGAACCTCTGGGTCAAGTGCCCCGACACGGGCCAGATGGTCTTCCATAAGGAAGTCGAGCAGAACCACTGGGTCATTCCCGGCTCCGAACACCATCTCAAGATGTCGGCCACGGCGCGTCTCAAGATGATGTTCGACGAGGGCACCTGGATCGACGTGCCGCTGCCCGAGGTGCCGGCCGACCCGCTCAAGTTCCGCGACGAGAAGCGCTACGTCGACCGTCTCAAGGAGGCGCGGGCCAAGACCGGCATGCCCGACGCCTTCAAGATCGGCTTCGGCCGCGTCGGCAGCCTGCCGATGACGATCGCGGCTCAGGAATTCGGCTTCATGGCCGGCTCGCTGGGCATGGCCGGCGGCGAGGCCTTCGTCCGCGGGGCCGAGACCGCGCTCGAGAAGCGCACCCCCTACGTGCTGTTCGCGGCCTCCGGCGGCGCGCGGATGCAGGAGGGTATCCTCTCCTTGATGCAGATGCCCCGTACCACGGTCGCCGTGCGCCGGCTTAGAGCCGCGCGGCTGCCCTACATCGTGGTGCTGACGAACCCGACCACCGGCGGCGTCACCGCCTCCTACGCCATGCTCGGCGACGTGCATCTGGCCGAGCCCGGCGCGCTGATCTGCTTTGCCGGCCCCCGCGTCATCGAGCAGACGATCCGCGAGAAGCTGCCCGACGGCTTCCAGCGGGCGGAGTATCTGCGCGAGCACGGCATGGTCGATCAGGTCGTCCACCGGCATCAGCTCAAAGAGACGATCAGCCGGCTCTGCGGCTTGCTGATGGACGTGCGCCGGACGCCCGAGTCCGACACCGCCCGCGAGCCGACCGCCCCCGAACCCGTGTCGAACGCGGCCTGAACTCAATCCGCGACAGAAGGTCTCCACGCGAGATGGAATCCTCCGACGCGTTGATGGCGCGCTTCCTCGCCCTGCATCCGCGCACGATCGACCTGTCGCTCGGTCGCATCGAGCGCCTGCTCGCGGGCCTGAACCATCCCGAGCGGCGGCTGCCGCCGGTGATTCACGTCGCCGGCACCAACGGCAAGGGCTCGACCATCGCCTTCATGCGGGCGATCCTGGAGGCTGGCGGGCTGGCCGCGCACGTCTACACCTCGCCGCATCTCGTGCGCTTCCATGAGCGCATCCGCCTCGGCGGCATCGGTGGCGGCCACTACGTCGCCGAAGACCGGCTCGCCGACGCCTTCGCCCGGTGCGAGGCGGCCAACAAGGGCGATCCGATCACCGTGTTCGAGATCACCACCGCGGCCGCGCTGCTGCTGTTCTCCGAATGCCCCGCCGACGTGCTGCTGCTGGAAGTGGGCCTCGGCGGCCGGGTCGACGCCACCAACGTCATCGACCAGCCGGCCTGCGCCGTGGTCACCCCGATCGGGCGCGACCATGCCGAGTATCTCGGCGACACCGTCGAGGCCGTGGCGATGGAGAAGGCCGGCATCTTCAAGCGCGGCTGCCCGGCGGTGATCGCCGCCCAGGATTATGCCGGGGCCGATGCCGTCCTCTGTCGCCAGGCCGAGCGGGTCGGCGCGGTGCCGGTGCGGATCGGCAACCAGGATTTCTCCGTGCACGAAGAGAGCGGGCGCTTCGTCTACCAGGATGAGATCGACCTGTTCGATCTGCCTCGCCCGCGCCTGGCCGGGCGCCACCAGCTCACCAATGCCGGCACCGCCATCGCGGCCCTGCGCGCGGCGGGCTTCGGCGACATCGGCACGGTCGCCCTCGAAGCCGGCCTGCGCAACGTCGATTGGCCGGGCCGGCTCCAGCGCCTCGTGCGCGGGGCGCTCGCCGAGCGGATGCCCAAGGATGCCGAGCTATGGCTCGACGGCGGCCACAACGCCGATGGCGGGCGCATCCTCGCCGCCGCCATGGCCGATCTCGGCGAGCGCAGCGACGTGCCGCTGGTCCTGATCGTCGGGCTGCTCGGCACCAAGGATGCCGAAGGCTTCCTGAAGAACTTCGTCGGCCTTGCCCGTTCGCTCGTGGCGGTGCCGATCACCGGCCAGATGGCCGCGCGGCCCGCCGAGGAAGTGGCGGAAATCGCCCGTGAGGTCGGCCTCGCGGCCGAGGTCGCTCCGAGCGTCGAGGCGGCGCTGGCGGCTCTGTCGGACACGGTCTTCGAGCGCCCGCCGCGGGTCCTCATCTGCGGTTCGCTTTATCTGGCGGGCGCCGTGCTCGAAGCCAACGGCACGATCCCGGTCTGACACGGCGTCCGCCTGATCGAAGCGGGCATTCGACGGGACGGCGCGAGGGCCGGAGATCCGCGCCGCGAGGCCATCGATCGACAAACCACACGAGCCGGAAGCGATTCGCGCGTCACGCCGGGCGCCGGTTCTGCCGCCGGCCGGCAAAAGATCTTCATCGAACGTCCGTCGTCCGACTCGTGACCTGTCGAATCAGGCAACGGACGCGATGGTGTAGACCCGTCGTCCCGTCGAACGGCGCATCCCCGAGTGCCCGATTTGACGCAAACCTGCTTTCGGCCTCCCCGCGCACCGGATGCAACCGCTCGTCGGGTCGATTGTGGCGCAGTAGGTGTGGCCTGTTCGCTACATCTCAGGCCAGGGAAATGGTCTAGCTTGTTGGCGATCGGGTTTCTGCTGGGGATCAACAAGTGAAAAAGCTTCTCACCTCTCTCGCCGCCTTCACGGCGCTGACCGCGGCGGCCTCCGCCGCCGACCTGCCGCGCCGCGCTGCTCCGCCGCCGGTCTTCACGCCCATCCCGGTGTTCACCTGGACCGGTTTCTACGCCGGTTTCAACGCCGGCTACGGCTTCGGCGTCGAGGACAACGGTGCGGCTCCGGTCGTCGGCGTGAACAGCCTGACCGGCCTCGTGCGTCCCGGCCAGACCGCCGTCATCGCCTTCGGTGGCAACAGCCGCAACGACGGCTTCGTCGGCGGTGGTCAGATCGGCTACAACTACCAGTTCACCCCGGGTTCCGGCGTCGTCGTCGGTATCGAGGCCGACGCTCAGTACGTCGATTTCGGCCGTAACCGGAACCAGTTCTCGGTCGTGAACAGCAACCCGGCCTTCCCGGGCGTCGCCGCTCAGCAGGTGTTCAACCCGAACGGCCTGTCCAGCCTCGACTTCTTCGGCACCGTCCGCGGTCGCCTCGGCTACGCCTTCGACCGCGTCCTGTTCTACGGCACCGGCGGCTTCGCCTACGGCGCCGGCGGCGGCCGTCAGTTCGGCCTGCCGAACAGCTCCACCGACGACTTCCGCACCGGCTACGCCGCGGGTGGTGGTGTCGAGTACGCTCTCCCGACCGACTCGTTCCTGAACTTCTTCCGCTCCTCGGCCGTCACGCTGAAGGTCGAAGGTCTGTACGTGAACCTCGATCGCGGCGGCGGTGCCCTCAACGGCGCCTTCGCGGTGAACAACGCCGGCGCCGTCATCACCACGGCCAACCCGGGCGTGGTCGTCGTCTCCGGCCCCTCGCGCCGCAACGACACCGAGTTCGCCGTCGTCCGCGCCGGCCTGAACTACAAGTTCGGCAGCTACTAAGCCGAACCTTCGATAACAGGGTCTCGAAACCAGGGAGCCCGGCCGCAAGGCCGGGCTTCTTGCGTTTCGGGGCCCGTCGCGAGCGAAAAAGGCATGAAAAAAGCCCGGCCTCGCGGCCGGGCTGTCTCGGGTCGTTCGGCCCGAATTCGGTTCGGGTCAGGCGCTCGCCTGGATCCAGCGCGAAAGATCGCCCTTGGGGGCAGCGCCGACCTTCTGGCTGGCGAGCTTGCCGTCCTTGAAGATCATCAGGGTCGGAATCGAGCGGATGCCGTAGGTCGAGGCGATGCCGGGGTTCTCATCGACATTGACCTTGACGATTTTCACCTTGCCCTGGAGATCGGCGGAGATCTCTTCCAGCGCCGGGCCGATCTGCCGGCAGGGGCCGCACCACTCCGCCCAAAAATCCACTACGACGGGCTCGGCGGACTGCAGAACGTCCTGCTCGAAGCTCGCATCGGTCACTTTCACGGTCGCCATCGTAGGTCCTTTCGACACGCGGGTCCCACGCGGGTGCATGGAGGCCCCTGCGCAGAGGGCACCGAGAGCGGGTTCGGCGCCTCACGGTGAGGCGAGAATTGGCGACGCCCGACCGCCCGGTCAAGGCATCCCGCCCCGGCCGCGGGTCTGGCACGCCGAACCCACATGGATAAGCCTGCGTTCGTCCCCGCAATCCCCCTCCGATCGGCTTGCCGGCGCCCTCGCCCAGCGCCTTGCCATCTGACGAACCGCGTCGCGAGTCCGTCTCCTGGCGCGGCCCGACCCTCGCCGTGGGCCGCCTGCGCCCCATTTGGCGAGCAAGATCGGCGACCCGCACAAGGATCAATCGACGTGACGCGCACCCTTTCCCTCTTGCTCGCCACCGTTGCGGCCCTCGGCCTCGATGCCCCTGCCTTCGCTCAGCAGCCGGCCGGACAGGAGTCGCGCTCCCCCCGCATCGAGGGTGAATCCTTCCAGGCGCCGGCCGCGCCGAGTGCCGGCACGTCGATCGCCGAGAAGGAGGCGCCGAACACCGAGTACAAGCCGCTCCTGCCCAACCAGACCCGTGCGCCGGAGCCCGCGCAGAAGACCGAGTTCGAGACCGCCGTCGTGGCCAAGGGCCTGGAAAGCCCCTGGGCGATGGAGTTCCTGCCCGACGGGCGCATGATCGTGACCGAGAAGGCCGGCAAGATCCGCCTGATCGCCAAGGACGGCACGGTGGGCCAACCGGTGGCGGGCGTGCCGAAGGTCGATCCGAAGGGGCAGGGCGGTCTTCTCGACATCGCGCTGAGCCCGAGCTTCGCCGCGGATCGCACGATCTACTTCAGCTACAGCGAGCCGCGCGACAAAGGCAACGGCACCACGGTCGCCAAGGCCAAGCTGGTCGAGAGCGACGGCAAGGCGAAGCTCGAGGACGTCAAGGTCATCTTCCGCCAGATGCCGACCTATGACGGCGACAAGCATTTCGGCTCGCGCCTCGTCTTCGCGCCGGACGGCAAGCTGTTCGTCACGGTGGGCGAGCGCTCCGACAAGCAGACCCGCGGGCAGGCGCAGGATCTGACGAGCGGGCTCGGCAAGGTCTTCCGCATCGACACCGACGGCAGCGCCCCGAAGGACAACCCCTTCACCGGCGGCGAAAAGGCCAAGCCCGAGATCTGGTCCTACGGCCACCGCAACGTCCAAGCGGCCGCCCTGGACAACCAGGGCCGGCTCTGGACGGTGGAGCACGGGCCCCGCGGCGGCGACGAGCTGAACCGCCCGCGGCCCGGCCTCAACTACGGCTGGCCTGTGGTCACCTACGGCATCGAGTATTCCGGCGAGAAAATCGGCGACGGCCAGACCCAGGCCGGCGGCACGGTGCAGCCGGTCTATTACTGGGATCCGGTGATCGGCCCCTCGGGCATGGCGCTCTACGATAAGGACGCGTTCCCGGCCTGGAAGAACCAGTTTCTCATCGGTGGCCTCGTCAGCACCGGGATCGTCGCGCTCAAGCTCGACGGCGACAAGGTCGTCACCGAGGAGCGCATCCCGCTGGAACACCGCGTCCGCGACGTGCGGGTCGGCCCCGACGGCGCCGTCTACGCGGTGACCGAGGATGACGGCCAGATCGTCAAGTTGACGCCGAAGAAGGGCGGCTGAGGCTGACGTAAAGGATCTCGCAGGGACTCCCCCTCTCCCCGCAAGCGGGGCGAGGGGATGGGCAGCTCAACCATCGTCCTGGAGACCTGATCCAGGACGATGCTTGAGACTCTTGTTTTCGCATCATCTTTTTTCCGAAAGCCGGAAACCACCTTTCGGGACGATGCTCTCCCGGCGCTTGATCATCGGGCAACGTTCATTGTCCGGCAGGGCTTCCTCCACCCGCCGCACCACCGGCCCCGAGGTCCAGACCAGCAGGGCCACGATCGCATGCTGGGGCCAGATCGCGGCGGCGAGCCGCGCGTAGAGGCTGACCTGAGCCGCCTCGCGCTCCGGCAGGGGCGCGTCGTCCGCGGGCGGGCGGCCGGTCTTGAAGTCGCAGAGGATCACCCGGCCGTCCTCCACGACGAGCCGGTCGATGCGGCCGGTGACGTCGCGCTCGATCCCATCCACGACGATCCGCCCCGAGAGCGCAACCTCGGCGCGCGCTTGGCCTGAGAACAGCGGCGCGAGGTCGGGCGCCTCGATCAGCCGCAGGACCGCGCGGACGAGATCCTTGCGCTTTCCCTCCTCCAGGGCCGGTGCGCGGGCGCGGGCGAAACGGTCGGCGGCTTCCCCGCGCCGGGCCGGCTCGATCCTCGGGAGGTGTTCGAGGAGCGCGTGGACCAGGGCGCCGCGGCGGCGCGCCTCGGCGTCACCGAGACGGCGCCGGGGCTGGCGCTGACCGTCCGCCGCGCCAAGCGCGCCCGACGGACTCAGCGGCGGCGCGGCCTCGGCCTCCGGTGCGGCGGCCGAGAAGAGCCAGTCCGGCACCGTCTCGGGTTCCGGCAAGGCCGTGTCCTCCGCAGCGTGGGCGAGGGAAGCGCCGGAGCCGTCGCGCCAGATCGTGATCGGCCCGTGCTCGGTCTCGACCGCCTCGCCGGCCCCCAGCCCCCGCTCCAGGCCGAGGCGGACCATCTCGCACCACGAGGCCGGCGTCTCCCGCGTCGCGCCGCGATAGGGCGCGATGACGAGGTGGTCGGCGGCCCGGGTCATGGCGACGTAGAGCAGGCGGTTGTGCTCCTCGCGCGCCCGCGCCTGGAGGGCGGAGCGGGCGGCCAGCGTCGCCGCGCAATCCTGCATGCGCCCGCCGGTCCAGACGGGCGGCAGCGGGCCGTCGGCGGGGGGGTCGAGGCCGAGGAGCGGCGGGTCGTTGCGGCCGAGCGGCTCGCAGCCGTCGATGACGACGACGACCGGGGCCTCCAGGCCCTTGGCGCCGTGGACCGTCATCACCCGCACCTCATCGCGGCCCGATTCCAGATCGCGCTTGACCGAGAGGCCGCTTCGGCCGCGGCCGGGCCGAACGATGTAATCGGCGAGGAAGGCGTCGAGGCAGGGGGCGTCGCCCCCGTTCTCGGCGTCGGCGGCCTGAGCCAGGAACACGTCGATGGCATCGCCCGCCTCGCCGCCGAGCCGCGCCACCAGCCGGCTGCGCCCCCCATGGGTCCCGAGCAACGCGGCGTAGAAGCCGAACGGGCCGTTCTCCGCCGCGAGCCGGATCCACAGCCGCAGGGCCGAGAGGCCGCGGATCGCCGCCCCGTCGCCGGTCTCCGCGTGGCGGGTCAGCGCGTCCTCCAGCGTCTCGGCGAAGGGGCGGCGGGCGCAGATGCGGGTGAGGTCGTCGTCGGTCAGCCCAACGAGCGGCGTCTTGAGGGCGGTGGCGAGGGTGAGGTCGTCGGCGGGCAGCAGCCCGGCGCGACCGACCGCGACGAGATCGAGCACGGCAATGTGGCCCGCGACCTCGAGCCGGTCCTGGCCCGCCACCGGCACGCCGAGGCCCTTCATCGCCCGGATCACCTCCTCGAACGCCGCCGAGCGCTTGCGCACGAGGATCAGCACGTCGCCGGGCCGCCAGATCCGGCCGCAGGCATCGCCCTTCGTCGTCCAGGTCTTCACCGCACGGGCGATGCGGCGGGCGACGACGATGGCCGGCGCGTTGGGTTCCGGCGCATCGACGGGGGCGGCCCAGGCATCGGGCTCGTCGGCCTCCGCCGGTTCCTCGATCCCCCAGAGTTCGACCGCGCCGGGCACGCCGGCCCGGGCGGAGGCGTGGACCGTGCCCGGCGCGCCCGCATCGAACGAGAGGCCGGCGAAGTGCTCCGGCACGCCGAACACCGCATCGACCGCCGCGAGCACATGGCTCGCGGTGCGGAACGAGAGGCGCAGGCTAACGTCGGCGAAATCGTGCCCGGCCCCTTCCGCCGCCCGGCCCCAAGCGCGGCGGGTCAGCTCGAACTCCCGCGGGTCGGCGCCCTGGAAGCTGTAGATCGACTGCTTCGGATCGCCCACGGCGAAGCGGGTGCGGGTGAGGCCGCGCGCGCCTTCGCCCGCCGCGAACTCGGCGGTGAGCGTGCGCAGGATCTCCCATTGCTGCGGGTTGGTGTCCTGCGCCTCGTCCACGAGGACGTGATCGACGCCGCGGTCGAGCTTGTACAGGACCCAGGAGGCGCCGACCCGCGAGAGCAGGTCGAGGGTCTTGTGAATCAGGTCGTCGAAATCGAGGGCGCCGAGCCGGGTCTTCTGCGCCTCGACCCGACGGTGGATCTCGGCGGCGAGCCGAAACAGGCCCTGCGTCCGGGCGAGCGCGCGGGCGGCGCGTAGGCTGTCGAACAGAGGGACGAGGCGCGCCTGCTCGTCGAGCAGCGCCTGCTTCAAGTCCTCCGGCACCGCCTTGGTGCCGAAGGATTTGGCCGCACGCGGCTCGTCCTTGTCGGTGAAGAAGACCGAACGGTAGGGCGCCAGCGCCTTGCCGGCTTCGAGGGCGGCGTGCGCCTCCACGAGCCCGTCGGCGAGCTTCTCGTCGGTCGCCTTGCCGGTGCGCAGCCGGCCCGCGATCTCGCGCCAGTCGCCGAGGCTGCTGCCCCTCAGAATCTCCGCCTCGATGGACTCGACGCTGGCGCCGTCCGGCAGCGCCAGGGCGCGCGGCAGGCGGGCGAGTGCCGGCTCCAGGGCACGGTGGTCGGAGAACAGGGCCCGCGTCCGCATGGCCGAGCGGATCGCGTCGCGCAGGGTGTCGCCGGAGGCTTCCGCGCCGACCACCGCGAGCGCATCGGAGAGCGCCTGGTTGCCGCCGAGGATCGCGTCGGCGAGCACGTTGTCGGTCTCGATCTCGAACGCTTCGCGCGACTGGTTGTCGTCGAGCACGACGAAGCGGGCCGGCACGTTGGCCTCGAACGGGAACATGTGCAGCAGCCGCTCGCACAGGGCGTGCAGCGTCTCGATCTTGAGGCCGCCCGGCGTCTCGACGGCGCGGGCGAACAGGCGGCGGGCCAGCCGCAGGGTGTCGCGGGCAGGCCGCGCGCCGGTGAGATCGGTGAGTTCCGCGGTCAGCGCCGCGTCGTCCAGCGTCACCCAGCGCCCGAGGCGCTGGAACACGCGGATCGACATGTTGGCGGCCGCCGCCTTGGTGAAGGTGAGGCAGAGGATGCGGCCGGGCGGCGCGCCGTCGAGGAGCAGGCGCAGCACCCGGTCGGTGAGCACCTTGGTCTTGCCTGCGCCCGCATTGGCCGAGACCCAGGCCGAGAGGCGCGGGTCCGCGGCCCGGCGCTGGGCCGCCTTGGTCAGGTCATCGACGGTGAAGCCGGTCAGCGGGGCGTTCACGCGGCTTCTCCTTCGCCGCCCAGCGACCATTCGAGCACGCGGGCGAGGTGATCGTACTCGTTGTAGGCGCGCTCGTATTGCGGATAGGGGCGCGACAGGTAGGCCGCCTCGCCGGTCATGTAGCGGGCGATCAATCCGCGCAGGCGCTGCCAGTGCTCCTCGACGACCGCCGCCACCGCCCGCGCATCGCCGGGCGGCGGCTTGACCGGGATCGGCCGGAACGGCTCGCGCCCGCCCGAGGCATGGACGTAGAGGAGGTCCGGCGGGGCGGCGGCCTTAAGGCCCTCGAAGGCGCCGTGCATCAGCATCGCCGCCTCCAGGGTGAGTTGGGGCGAGAAGCCGGCAAAGACGGTGCGGTTGCTCGGCGGCGTGCCGGTCTTGAAATCGACGATGCAGTAGCTGCCGTCGGCGCGGGCCTCGATCCGGTCGGCCCGGGCAGAAAGGCTGAAGGTTCGCTCGCCCAGGGGAATCGTCACCTTGCCCGAGCGCTCGGCATGGATCGTGCGCAAGCCCTGGCGCTGGTTCGCCTCCCATTCGAGGAAGGCGACCGCCATGCGCTCGTAGCGGGGAAACCACTCGGCGTAGAGTTCCGGGTACTGGTCCTGAAGCGGGCCGAAGGCGTCGAGCGCGATGGCGTAGAGCAGGGTCTCCGCGCCCGCCGGCAATGGACCGGGATGGGCTGCGGAAAAATCGCCGAGGACCTTGTGGATCAGGCTGCCGCGCTCGGCCGCGCCCGGCACCACGGCGATCGGCTCCAGCGCCTCCAAGCCCAGGATATGCCGGGCGTAGATCGAGTAGGGGTCGCGCACCAGCGTCTCGATCTCGGTGACGCTGAGGCGCTCCGGGAACAGAGCCGGGTCGGGCTTGGGCGCGGGGCGCTTGAGGCGCGGCGGCGGCGCCTCCCGGCCGCGATCGAGCCGCGCGGCGAGCCCGCGCAGGCGCTGGCCGCGGGCGATGGCGCCGGCCCAGACCGCATCGCCGCCGAAGGCGCGCAGGCGCTGGAGGAAGCGCGACGGCACGGTCGGCGAGCCCTCGCGCTTGGCCGCGCGGGTGACCACGGCGTCATGGGTGCCCAGGCCCTGCACGAAGTCGTGGGCGGCCTGTCCGATCCGCCGCTCGGGCGGGCTCAGGCCCACGTCCCCGCGCATCGGCCGGTTGAGGAAGGCATCGGTGGTCTGGCGCACCGGCCAGACCGCCTCGTCGAGCCCGCCCAGTACGATGCGATCGACGGAGAGCAGGCGCGCTTCGAGCGGCCCGAGGATGCGCAGGCGCGGATGCGCGTTCCGCTGCGCGCAGGCGACGGTGCGGTCGCGGGCGAGCGCGGTGAAGAAGGCGGCGTAATCGGAAAACCGGCCCGGCAGCTCTTCCTGCTCGGCGGATTCGAGATCGTCGAACAGGCCATCGAGCGTGTCGAGGGAGGGATCGTCGGTCTCGTCTGCGTCGCCCTCCTCCGCCCCGCCCATCATCCGCTCGCAGGCCTCGCGATGCCCGGCGGCAAGCGCCACGAGGTTACCGATCTCGGGCTGCAGGTCGGTGCGGAACGCATCGAGCGCGATCTCCAGCCGGTCCAGGATGTCTTCGGCGAGATCCCAATCGACCGGCTTCAGGCGCTTCTTGGCGCGCGGCACCCGCTCGGTGGCGTTGCGTTGCAGCGCCACCGCCGCGCGCATTCCGTCGAAACTGTTCTTCGGAATCGGGGCGGGGCCGCGCAACCCGCCGATCTCGAGGGCCGCGGCCGCGCGCACGACCTCGCTGCGGGTCAACCCGAGCCGCACGAAAGGGTGAGCCAGGAGCGCGACGACGCGGGCCGGCGCTACCTCGGCGGCGAGTTCGGCGACCAGCCGAGCGAAGCGCCCGGCCTGCGCGCGCGCCAGACTCAAGCCCGCCGAATCCTCGGCCGCGATGCCCCAGCGGGCGAGTTCGGCCGAGACGCGCAGCGCCAGCCCTCGGTCGGGCGTGACGAGCGCCGCGGTGGCGCCGGGCGTTTCCAACGTCTCGCGCAGGGCGAGCGCGGCGACCAGCGCCTCCTCGCGCTCGTCCGCCGCCTCGACCACCGCGAGGCCCGCCATGCCCTCCCGTGCAAGGGTGATCCGCTCGGCCGCGTCGAGCCCGGCCCAGGCATCGGTGGTCTCGGCCGGGCGCAGGGCCTGCGACAGCAGCTTTTCCCGCGCCACCGCCCCGGGCGAGAGATCCCCCAGCGTCTCGACATCACGGCGCTCGACGGCAAAGCCCCTCGGTCCGGTGAGCGCGCGAAGGATCGCCTGCGGATGGCCGTGGGCGATCTCCTCGTGCTGGCCGCGGGCGCCGTCGATCGCCTCCCAGCCCTCCGCATCGAGGTGCAGATCGAGCCCCGGCAGCACCACCGCGCCGCGGGGCAGGCGGGCCACGGCCGCGATCAGCCGGGCGGTGGCGGGTACCGAGCCGGTGGAGCCCGCCACGATCACCGGATCGCCCGGCCGCTCGCGGAAGAGCCGGTCGGCCTCGGCGAGCACGAGGCGGCGGGCGCGGGCGGTTGGGTCGGCGAGCGAGCGGGCGGCGAGGATGTCGGGCCAGTGCTCGGCGGCGATCTTCAGGAAGTCGAGGGTGAGGCGGAAATAGCGGGAATGCTCGGCCTCCACCGCGGCGGCGATCTCGCTCCAGGGCAGGCCCTCGACGGTGAGGGCGTCCATCAGCCCTTCGAGGTCGGCGGCGAGCGCCACCGCGTCGGCCGGGGAGGAGGGCACGAGGAACGGCACCTCGTCGTCGATGGGCAGGAGTTCGCGGTCCACCGTCTCCGCCCATTTCTGGACGAGCCGGGCCAGGATCAGCCGGCGCTCCAGCGCGGGGATCGAGGGGTAGAGCAGGTCTTCCGGCGTCTCCAGCAGCGTGTTGGACGAGAGGTCGAGTTCCGCCTCGTCCGCTTCACCCAGCGGGATCATCCGCGGCAGCAGGGCCGCTCCGCCGAGGCGTTGCGCCAGCACGGTCGAGAGTGCGCGCACCGCGCGCTGCGTCGGCAGGTAGAGCGTCACCGAGGCGAGCGCGAAGGGATCGCCGCCGACCGCGCCGACGAGGCGGCCCGAAACGAGGGCGTCCGCCAGCGTCGGCAGGAACGGCGCACCGGGGGGAATCGTGAAGACGCGGGGGGCGGCGCTCGCGGACATGCTCGACGGTTTGAACCTGACGCTCTGCGATCGTGACCGACCATCTGATGGCGAGATGGTAAAGGCTTTCGAAAAGAGGCAGGTGCCGGCCCCGGCCGCTCCGCCCACCGTTCGAGCTTTGTTCTAGCATGCACCGGCGATTTGTGGAGGGCTGCCTGTTCGTCACACCAGGCTTGGCTTATCTCCTGCGCCGTTCCTCGACAGGACAGCGCAGCAGGCGGACCGGTGGAAGAAGTCCTCACTCGATGGCTCGGCACGACGGCCTCGCTCCGCACCGAGATCGTCGCGGCCATCGGCCTCGTGCTCACATTCGGCGTCAGCGTCCACGTGCTGCTGCGCAAGCGGGTGGTGGGCGCGGCGATCGGCTGGATCGGGCTGGCATGGCTGGCGCCGGTCTTCGGGACGCTGCTCTACCTCACCTTCGGCATCAACCGGGTGGAGCGGCGCGCCCGCCGGCTGAAGCGGCGCCCCTCGCAGACCATCGACGAGACGCCGCAGCCCTCCGCCCACGTGCCCGAATCCTACCACGCCCTCGACTTGGCGGTGCAGGCGGTCACCGGCCTGCCGACGGTGGCGGGCAACCGGTTCGAGCTCCTCCGCAACGGCGACGAGGCCTATCCGGCGATGCTGGCGGCGATCGGCGAGGCGCGCCGCAGCGTCGCCCTGTCGAGCTACATCTTTCGCGATGACGACACCGGCCGGGCGTTCTGCGCGGCGTTGAAGGCCGCGCAGGAGCGCGGCGCCGAGGTGCGCGTGATCCTCGACGGCATCGGCAGCGGCTACTTCTTCCCCGCCGCGTGGCGGCATCTGCGCCGGCTCGGGGTGCCGGCCGGCCTGTTCATGCACTCCGTCCTGCCCTGGCGGATGCCGTTCCTGAACCTGCGCACGCACAAGAAGCTGCTGATCGTCGATGGGCAGGTCGCCTTCACCGGCGGCGTCAACATCTCCGACGGCAACCGGGTCTCGGAGAAGCCGGACTTTCCGATCCGCGACACGCATTTCCGGATCGAGGGCCCGGTGGTCGAGCACCTGACCCAGGCCTTCATCGCCGACTGGCTGTTCGTCAGCGACGAGGAGTTGGAGGGCGAGGCGTGGCTGCCGCGGCTGGCGCCGGTCGGCGCGGTCATCGCCCGCGTCGTCACCTCCGGCCCGGACGCCGACATCGAGAAGATCGCGACCGTGGTGCTCCAGGCGATCGCCTGCGCGAAGGAGTCGATCCGGCTGACGACCCCTTATTTCCTGCCCAACGAACTCGTGCTGAACGCGCTGAGCCTCGCGGCGGCGCGGGGGATCGCGGTCGATATCGCCATCCCGCGCAAGAGCGACCATCGCTTCGTCGATTGGGCGACGCACGGCCATATCGATCCGCTCCTGAAGAGCGGCGTGCGGGTCTGGATCGACGAGCCGCCCTTCGATCACTCGAAGGCGATGACCATCGATGGGCAATGGTGTTTCATCGGCAGCGCGAACTGGGATTCGCGCAGCTTCCGCCTGAACTTCGAGCTGAACGTGGAGGTCTACGACGTGGCGCTGGCCCGGGCGCTCGAAGCCTTCATTGCGACGAAGTTTCAGACCCCCCTGCGCCGGGCCGACCTCGACGCCCGCTCGCTCCCCGTACGCCTGCGCGACGCAGCCGTCCGACTGCTTCTGCCATACCTCTGAGCCGGCCGACCGACACGGCCCCCTCCGGCGCGGGCGAGAGGTGCACCACGATCGGGTGATGGTCGGAGAGGCCGCGGGGCAGGACCATGCGCTCGTGGCAGACGAGCCCGCGCACGAGGCAGCGGTCGAGCCGCAGCGGCAGCACATCGACCATGGCATGGGTCGGCCGCCGGGGGCCGACATCCCGAAAACCCGGCAGCAGGGCCGGGCCGACGATGTTGTAGTCGCCCAGCACCGCCGCGCGCGGCGGCAGATGGCTCTCGATCCGCCGCAACTGGCGCCGGTTCAACACCTGCCCGTGCGAGAGATGCACGTTGGCGACGCCGAACTCGCCGGTGTCGAGCACTTGGCAGACCCGGTCGATCAGCACACCCGGCGGCAGGGTGACGATCTCGGGTGGGTTGGGCCACGGCGTCGGGCTCCACATCGCCGGACCGTGGATGCGGCCGGGCAACTGCGCCCAGGCATAGACCCCGCCGACCCGCTTGGTCAGCGCCGCGATCTCCTTCGTCGCCTCCTGCATCAGCAGGAAGTCCGGCCGCTCCTGCTCGATCAACGCCACGAGGCAATCCACCGCCGCGCCGGTGCGGCGCAGCAGGTTCCAGCTCACGATTTTTTTGGAGTCCGGTTTCTTGCCATCGGGGCCAGGCAAGGGGAGCGCGGGAGCGTTGCGTCGCAGGAGCATGAGGCGGGTTCGCGCGATCTCGTGTCAGCAGTGGGGCCGGCGGACGTTCGATTCTCCGCCTGACACAATGCATGGCAGAGCCGTGGGTTCGCAGCGCCGTCACCCCGATCTCTTGGACCCGATTTCTTGGACGAGAGGGCATAGAAGAACGTGTGATGCAGGGGAGGGTGCAATCAAACAAGCCAGGCGGGATGGTCGACACGCGAAATATCGAAAGTTCCAGCAGACCCTTTCTCATAGGTTTGTTATTTTTGTTATGCTTGCTACACCATGATTAAATCCTGCAGCTAAGCCGTTGCAGCTTGATTTATTTACAAACATAACCGTCCGGATCGACAAATCCTTTTCTACTGTACCACAGATAAATTTCGGAGAGATTGGCAGGATAAAGAAGCATCCCGAAGAATACACCCAAAGTCAGGATTGTAATCGATAAAATTCCGAAGCCGAAACCTGAAGCCAGCCTCTCCAGAACTACGAATGGCAGAAATATAGAACTTGATATAATACAATTCGCAGAAACGCGCCAAAACATCCCTTTTGTATTCCGCAAAGACCACCTTAAGCTAACATCATCTCGATCAACGGCAATAGCAGGATATACTAAAGATATCCTTATTGTGAATACTATAATTGATACGCTAAAAACTAAACCAACAATAAGACTCATCCATGCATAAGGACTATCTAGCTGATGACCTGAAACATCCCTCAAGAGGTTCCCTAGGCAATTCACGATTGAAACGCACAGTGAAACTACGCAGTAGGTTATGACCAACGCCCTCCCACCCCAAATATCCGAGAAGCTCATCTTATCGCCGACGATAATAAACCTATGAAAAGCAACAAATATTGGAGCACTTACGATTAATATCGGCAATGAACATATAATCACATAGAAATTTATCTCGAATGTTGATCCATCCTCTGCGATCCGATTGAGCAGGCCCTGCTGCATCACACTGTTGAGGGCCGCAATGACCAACATTGCCAAACAGTGAAGAGGAAGCTCGACGATAATTCGACAAACGTCTGCTGCGGAAGCCTTGATTGTTTGAAAAATCGGTAGCTTCGCTTCTTCCACCGTCAACCCCTGGTGTCACCGAGATCGCATTGAGCCGTGTGCAAAATCTCATGTGGCACACACGATAGACAACACACGAATCATCCGACACTGATAAAATGGAGACAAATATCGAAATTAGTCCTATGGCAATATAAAAATGCAGATTAGAAAAAGATTTTAACAACTCCAGCGCTGCCCCGCCACAGACCCGCCCTGTCGCGTTCAGCACAGTTTCCGGTTGAGAAAAGCCTCGATCCCTTCCTCCGCCGCCCGCGCCAGCATGTTCTCCGTCATCACCCGGCCGGCATGGGCGTAGGCTTGCGTCAGCGGCATCGCCAGTTGCTCGTAGAAGGCCCGCTTGCCGACCCGCACCGTGTCGGGGCTGCGCGCGGCGATCCCTGCGGCGAGCGCCTGCGCGGCGGCCAGAGCGCCACCCGCCTCCACCACGTCGTTGACGAGGCCGAGGCGCCGGGCCTCCGCCGCATCCGCCATGTCGGCGGTCAGCAGCATCCGCATCGCGGCCTTGCGCGAGAGGTTGCGCGAGAGCGCCACCATCGGCGTCGAGCAGAACAGGCCGATCTGCACGCCCGGCGTAGCAAAGCGCGCCTGCGCCCCGGCCACGGCCAGATCGCAGGAGGCCACGAGCTGGCACCCGGCCGCGGTCGCGACACCCTCCACCGCCGCGATCACCGGCTGGGGGAGGGCGGGGATCGCCATCATCACGTCCGAGCACAGCGCGAACAGCGTTTCGAACCGTTTCGCGCCGCGGTCGGGTTCGCTGCGGTCGCCGGTCATCTCCTTGAGGTCGTGGCCGGCGCAGAAGGCGGGGCCCGCCGCCGCCAGCACCACGGCCCGCACTGCGTCGTCACCCGCGAGTTCGGCGAAGGTCGCGCGCAGGGCTTCGAGCAGGGCAAAGGAGAGCGCATTGCGGGCGCCCGGCCGGTTGAGCGTCAGGGTGGCGACGCCGTCGCGGTCCTCGCGCAGCAGGAGAGGGTTCGTGCCGGTTTCGCCCATGAGCATCCTCGTCGCGCCGATGTCGTCCACCTTGTTTTCGCGCGCCGTGACAAGCGCGGCAATGCCGCCCCCAAGAGCCGTATCCGATCCCCTTGCATCAGGCCGGCGTCGCTCGGTCCGCGTTCTGACGCGCATTCTTGCGGCGAACCGGTGACCACTTCGTCGGAATGCGCTCTAGCCCGCTCTTGTGCGGTGCCATACCGTGCGCCGCACCAAAGTCCTGCCAGCCTGGAGACCGCCCCCGGTGACCGACGAGACCTCCCGCCCCACCACCCGCGAGCCCGACCACGCCATCGAGCCGATCTTCGCCGAGCGCTGGTCGCCGCGCGTCTTCACCGGGGAGGCGGTGCCGGAGGCCGAGTTGCTGCGGATGTTCGAGGCGGCGCGCTGGTCGCCCTCCTCCTACAATTCGCAGCCCTGGCGCTTCCTCTACGGGCTGCGCGGCACGCCCGAATGGCAGACGTTCTTCGACCTCCTCGTGCCCGGCAACCAGAAATGGGCCGAGGGCACCGGCGCCCTCGTCTTCCTCGTCTCCAGCGAGCGGATGAAGGTCGGCGACGAGTTCAAGCCGTCCGCCAGCCACTCGCTCGATGCGGGCGCTGCCTCGCTCGCCTTCGCGCTCCAGGCCAACCGTCAGGGCTGGCACGTCCACGGCATGGGCGGCTTCGACCGGGAGCGGGCGCTCACCGTGCTGAACGTTCCCGAGCACCACCGGGTCGAGGCGGCCTACGGGGTCGGACGCGCCACGCCCTGGGCGGAGCTGAGCGAGGAGCAGAGAGGCAAGGAGCGCCCGAACGGCCGCCGCCCGATCACCGATTTCGCCTTCCGCGGCGGCTTCCCGCAGCGCCAGGATTGAGCGCGCACGTCGGCGTGCGGAACGCGGATTGTCCCGGCTTGCGCGGGGATGGATGAGAGACACCCGGACGCGCCCGGATGCGGCGCGCCCGGGGGGTCGAGGCGGCACCGGCCGAGCGCCGCCGCACGTTCGAGGACCAAGGTCGAGGACATGGCCGTGCCGGAGCGGGCCGATCGCTACGAGACGCTCGTCAGGGATTTCCGCTGGGAAATTCCGGAGCGCTACAACATCGCGGCCGATGTCTGCGACCGCTGGGCGCTGAGCGAGCCCGACCGCACCGCGCTCCTCGTACTCGGCCTGGACGATCGGCCCGAGCCGGTCAGCTACGGCCGCCTGCGCTCCGATTCGCTGCGGCTCGCGGCGGCGCTGGCCGCGCGCGGCGTCGGGCCGGGCGACCGGGTGGCGGTACTGCTGCCGCAATCTGCGGCGGTGGTGGTGGCCCATTTCGCCGCCTACCGGCTCGGGGCGATCGCACTCCCGCTCGCCGGCCTGTTCGGTGAGGCGGCCCTGCACCATCGCCTCGCCGATTCCGGCGCCTGCGCCGTCGTCACCGACGCGCCCGGGCTGGCCAAGCTGGAGCGGCTGCGCGCCGACCTGCCGGATCTCGCCACGATCCTCTCGGTCGATGGGGCAGGGGAGGCGGCGGAGGATTTCTTCGCGGTTCTGGAGAGCGCCGCGGACGGGTTCGCGACACGGGCGACCGGGCCGGACGATCCGGCCCTGATGATCTACACCTCCGGCACGACCGGCCTCGCCAAGGGGGCGCTACACGGCCACCGGGTCCTGCTCGGCCACCTGCCGGGCTGGAGCGTGATGCACGGCTTCCCGCCCGAGGGAACCGGGCTGATGTGGACGCCCTCCGACTGGGCCTGGGCCGGGGGCCTGCTCAACGTGCTGATGCCGTCCTTGCGCCTCGGCATGCCGGTGGTGGCCCGGCCCCACGGGCGGTTCGAGCCGGAAGCGGCGTTCCGGCTGATGGCGGATCTGCGCGTCACCCACGCCTTCCTGCCGCCGACGGCTTTGCGCATGCTGCGCGGGGTGGCCGATCCGCGCCAAACATTCGACCTCTCGCGCTTACGCAACATCGCCTCCGCCGGCGAGGCGCTCGGGGCCGAGACCTTCGCATGGGCGCGTGACGCCCTCGGCCTCACCATCGGCGAGGCCTATGGCCAGACCGAGTGCAACCTCGTTCTGGCCTCCAGCGCCCGGATCGGCGTGGCGCGGGCCGGCGCCACGGGCAAGCCGGTGCCCGGCCACCGCGTCGCGGTCCTGCGCGAGGATGGGAGCGAGGCGGACGCGGACGAGACCGGCGAGATCGCCGTGCGCGCGCCCGATCCGGTGCTGTTCCTCGGCTACTGGCGCCAACCCGAGGCGACCGCCAAGAAATTCCGCGACGGCTGGTGGATGACCGGCGACCAGGCGCGGCGCGACGCCGACGGCTATATCCGCTTCATCGGCCGCGAGGACGATCTCATCACCTCGGCCGCCTACCGGATCGGGCCGGCCGAGATCGAGGCCTGCCTCTGCGCCCATCCGGCGGTGGCGCTCGCCGCCGCGGTCGGCGTGCCCGACCCGCTGCGTACCGAGACGGTGAAGGCCTTCGTCACCCTGCGCGCGGGCTTCTCGCCCTCCGACGCGCTGGCCGCCGAGATCCTCGCCTTCGCCAAGGCCCGGCTCTCCGCCCACGAGGTGCCGCGCGCGCTCGCGTTTCGCGACACCCTGCCGATGACGACGAGCGGCAAGATCATCCGGCGGCAGTTGCGGGACGAGTCGGCTTGAGTCCCACCCGTTCAACCTGGAATTAAACGCATAAAGACATCTTTATGTCTTGATTGCTCCCTAGCGAGAGCCCTGCTACAGGGATGGCCGACCCGGCCGGGTGAACCGGCCGATGCGCCGGAACGATTGGCCGTTTCGCGCCGGCCACGACTGAAAAGGGATACCGAGATGGCAGCTGCCAACGACTACATCGTCAAGGACATCGGGCTGGCCGATTACGGCCGCAAGGAAATCTCGATCGCCGAGACCGAGATGCCCGGCCTGATGTCGACCCGCGCCGAGTACGGTGCGAGCCAGCCGCTCAAGGGCGCCAAGATCGCCGGCTCGCTGCACATGACGATCCAGACCGCGGTGCTGATCGAGACCCTGAAGGCGCTCGGCGCCGACATCCGCTGGGTGTCGTGCAACATCTACTCGACCCAGGACCACGCCGCCGCCGCGATCGCCGCCGCCGGCATCCCGGTCTTCGCCGTGAAGGGCGAGACCCTGACCGAGTACTGGGACTACACCTCCAAGCTGTTCGACTGGCATGACGGCTCGATGCCGAACATGATCCTCGACGACGGCGGCGACGCCACCATGTTCGTCCACCTCGGCCTGCGCGCCGAGAACGGCGACACCGCCTTCCTCGACAAGCCGGAATCCGAGGAGGAGGAGGTCTTCTTCGCGCTCCTGAAGAAGAAGCTCGCCGAGAAGCCGAAGGGCTGGTTCGCGGGTCTGGCCGACTCGATCAAGGGCGTCTCCGAGGAGACCACCACGGGCGTGCACCGCCTCTACAACCTCGCCAAGGAGGGCAAGCTGCTCTTCCCGGCGATCAACGTGAACGACTCGGTCACCAAGTCGAAGTTCGACAACCTCTACGGCTGCAAGGAGTCGCTGGTCGACGGCATCCGCCGCGGCACCGACGTCATGATGGCCGGCAAGGTCGCCATGGTCGCGGGCTTCGGCGACGTGGGCAAGGGCTCGGCCGCTTCGCTGCGCAACGCCGGCTGCCGCGTGCTCGTCTCCGAGATCGATCCGATCTGCGCCCTGCAGGCGGCGATGGAAGGCTACGAGGTCGTCACGATGGAAGACGCCGCGCCCCGCGCCGACATCTTCGTGACCGCCACGGGCAACAAGGACATCATCACGATCGAGCACATGCGGGCCATGAAGGACCGCGCGATCGTGTGCAACATCGGCCACTTCGACAACGAGATTCAGGTCGCCGGCCTGAAGAACCTCAAGTGGCAGAACATCAAGCCGCAGGTCGACGAGATCGAGTTCGCCGACGGCCACCGCATCATCCTCCTCTCGGAGGGCCGCCTGGTGAACCTCGGCAACGCGACGGGCCACCCGTCCTTCGTGATGTCGGCCTCCTTCACCAACCAGACGCTCGCCCAGATCGAGCTCTGGACGAACCCCGGCAAGTACGAGCGTCAGGTCTACACCCTGCCCAAGGCCCTCGATGAGAAGGTCGCGGCTCTGCACCTCGAGAAGATCGGCGTGAAGCTCTCCAAGCTCCGGCCCGATCAGGCCGCCTATATCGGCGTGTCGCAGACCGGCCCGTTCAAGCCCGAGCATTACCGCTACTGATCGGTCTTCGGGCCTCCGGCTTCCGCGCAGGAAGTCGGCGGCCCCGGTGCCGCTCAGCTCAAGATTCGCAAGGAAGCCCGGCCCATGGCCGGGCTTCCTTGCGTTTCGGCGACATCCGCCTCAAGGGCAGCGAGTGACAGGGGTCGCCGCGAACCTGTTTTCGCGGTGGCCGCGGCCGCGCGGAGTCAGATTTCGGCCGTGACCCGGCGCCCTGAAAGACTTAAAAATTCGTCAAGTCCCGATTTCGGCGGTGTGGCTTTTGGGTGCTGTGTGGCGCCGGAATGCAGGGCCGACGGGCTCCGGGCCACAAAGGCGCTTCCAGGCGGAATCGACCCCGCGTTACAGTGGCGCGAATCATCGGAAGCAGGTGCCCGCGCGGCGGCGGCAAGCCGGTCGCAGCAGCGGGTGTTTGCCCCGTGCTGTCCGGGAGCTTTCCAGGCGTGGGCCCGAGGGCCTGCGGAGAGTGCCGGGTTTGGGGTGGGGGCGGGACATGGGTCTGATACGGGCGGCGCGCGCCCTGTCGCGCGTCGGCGTCCTCGTCGTCGCGGCACCGGTCGCGGCACTCGCCGAGGGCGCTCCGCCCATCGAAGCGAGGCCGATGCTGGGAACGATGCAGACGCACAACGTTGCCGGCCTCGCCGTCGTCCTCGGCCTGATCCTGTTCGCGACCATCCTGTCGCTGGTCTACCTGCGCGAGCGCGTCGGCTGGACGCGCAAGGAGCGCGCGCTTCAGGACGAACTCGCCCATCTTCGCGGCGCACATGACCGCGCCGAGATGCTGCTCCATTCCGAGCGTCAGGTTCTCGTCGCCTGGGCCGGGCGCGGCGAGCCGTCGATCGTCGGCGATGCGGGCTTTGCCCAGGATCTTCGAAATCAAGATCTTCGGAATCAGGATCTTCGCAGTCAGGATTCGCGCGGGCTTCAGGGCGGCTCCCGGCATCTGCTCGCCTTCGGCACGTGGCTCGCGCCGCAGGACGCGCAGCTGCTCGACTCCGCCGTCGCGACGCTGCGCGAGCGCGGCACCGGCTTCCGGATGAACCTGCGCAGCTTGGCCGGGCGCTACATCGAGGCGCAGGGTCAGGCGGTCGGCGGGCGGGCGCTGCTGCGCCTGCGCGAGACCACCGACGAGCGCCGCGAGCTGATCGAGCTGCGCCACACGCTGGAGGAGGCCAAGCGCGGCCTGTCCGCGCTGGCGGGCCTGCTCGACGCACTGCCGCAGCCGATCTGGCACCGGAGCCCGGACGGGGCGCTCGCCTTCGTCAACGCGGCCTACGCCACTGCCGTGGAGGCCCCGAGCCGCGAGGCCGCCCTGAGCCACGGCCTCGAACTGCTCGATCGGAGCGCCCGCGAACAGATCGTCCGGCAGGCGCGCCGGCCGGGCCTCCCCGCTCAGGCCTTGCGCCTCTCGGCGGTGGTGGCGGGTGCGCGCCGGACCCTCGATGTCAGCGAGAGCACGCTGGAAGCCGGCCGGGTCGGCATCGCCGTCGATGTCTCGGAGCTGGAGAGCGTGCGGGCCGACCTGCAGCGGCAGATGGACGCCAACGTCCGCACCCTCGACCAGTTGCCGACCGCGGTGGCGATGTTCGACGCGCGCCAGCGCCTGATCTTCCACAACGCAGCCTACCAGCGCCTGTGGGATCTCGACCCCGCCTTCCTCGAAGGCCGCCCGCTCGACGGCGAGATCCTCGATCGCCTGCGCGCCGCGCGCAAACTGCCCGAGCAGGCCGATTTCCGTTCGTGGAAGACCGACGTCCTGGCCGCCTACCGCGCGGTCGAGCCCACCGACACGCCCTGGTACCTGCCCGACGGGCGGACGCTGCGCGTCGTCGCCGACCCTAACCCGCAGGGCGGCCTGACCTATCTCTACCACGACGTCTCGGAGAGCATGAAGCTCGCCTCGCGCTACGACGCGCTGATGAAGGAGCAGGCCGAGACCCTGGAAGCCCTCAAGGAGCCGGTGGCGGTGTTCGGCGCCGACGGGCGCCTCACGGTGGCCAACCGCGCCTTCGCCGCGACCTGGCGCCTCAACCCGGCGACGCTGGCGGGCAAGCCGCATGTCGATGCGGTGATCGCCGCCTGCCGGGCGCTGACGCCGGACCAGAGCCCCTGGGCCGGCATCCGCCAATCGGTCACCGGCCTGTCCGAGACCCGCAGCGGCCATGGCTGCCGCCTCGACATCAACGACGGCACGGTACTCGATTGCTCCTCGCAGCCGCTGCCGCTCGGCGCGACCCTGCTGACCTTCATCGACGTCACCGCAAGCGCCAACGTGGAGCGGGCCCTGACCGAGAAGAACGACGCCCTGGAGCGCGCCTCGCAACTGCGCGACACCTTCGTCCACCACGTCTCCTACGAGCTGCGCTCGCCGCTGACCAACATCATCGGATTCACCCAGCTCCTCGGCGACGAGACCGTCGGCGCCCTGAACGAGCGCCAGCGCGAATATTCCGAGCACATCATGCGCTCGTCGGCCGCGCTGCTCGTCATCATCAACGACATCCTCGACCTCGCCTCGATCGATGCCGGCTCGCTCGAACTCCAGCGTGAGACGATCGACGTGCGCGCCACCGTGGAAGCCGCCGTCCGCGGCATCGAGGACCGGCTGGCGGAATCCGATATCGGCCTCGACCTCGACGTGCCGGAGGGTGTCGGCAGCGTGTTCGCCGACGGCAAGCGGGTGCGTCAGATCCTGTTCAACCTGCTCTCCAACGCGGTCGGCTTCTCCGCGCCCGGCCAGCAGGTCCGCGTCGAGGCGCGGCGCGAGGGGAGGGAGCTGCGGCTGACGGTGACCGATCGCGGCCGCGGCATCGCACCCGAGGTCATCGACCGGGTGTTCGACCGGTTCGAGAGCAACACGCTGGGCACCAAGCATCGCGGTGTCGGCCTCGGCCTCTCGATCGTGCGCTCCTTCGTCGAGCTGCACGGCGGACGGGTCGAGATCCACTCGGCACCGGGGACGGGCACGCGCGTCACCTGCCTGTTCCCGGTCGAGCCGCCGCCGGGCAATGGCGGGCTCGCCGAGGCCGCCGAGTAGGACCGGGCGTTCACGGGATCGGGATGCGGTTGGCCGCCGCTAAGGGGCAGGGCTCACCGCGGCGGCTAAAAATGGTTAAACATCCCCCGCTAGAAGGGCGGAGGCTTAACCCTGATCGGGGTGGCCGTTCGCGGCGTTGCGGAGGATTGGGGCGTTGAGCGAGGATCCGGACGGCATGGCGGGACGCCCGCAGCCCGGCCCGTCGCAGGGCGAGGACCGGGTGCAACCAGCGTCATCGGCGCCGCGTCGCGCCGCCTGGGAGGTGTTGCTGCCCGAAGAGGGCGCGACCGAGGACATGGCCGCCTTCCTCGCCGGCATCCTCGGGCCCGGCGACCTCGTGGCCCTGTCCGGCGGGCTCGGCGCGGGCAAGACCACGCTCGCCCGCGCGATGATCCGCGAGTTGGCCGGCGACCCTCGGCTCGAAGTGCCGAGCCCGACCTTCACCCTGATCCAGCCCTACGAGACCCGCTCCGGCCGCAGTGTGATCCACGCCGACCTCTACCGCCTGCGCGGCCCGGACGAGCTGGTGGAACTCGGCTTCGACGAACTCTCCGAGACCGCGATCACCCTGGTCGAGTGGCCCGAGCGATTGGGCGTGCGCGACAACCCGACGCTCACCGTCGAGCTGTCCCTGCGGGCCGAGTTCGGCGACGAGGCCCGCCTCGTGCGGATCGACGGCACGCCCGAGATGCAGGAGCGGCTGACACGCGCCCGCGCCGTCCGGGCCCTGCTCGCCCGCAGCGGATGGGACGAGGCCGACCGGGTGCTGATGCAGGGCGATGCCTCGTCGCGCGCCTACGAGCGGCTGGTGAAGCCGGGCGGCGAGACCGCCGTGCTGATGATCTCGCCGCCCCGCCCCGACGGGCCGCCGGTGAAGGACGGGAAGCCCTACAGCGCCGTGGTCAAGCTCGCCGAGAGCGTCCACGCCTTCGTCGGCATGGACCGGGCGCTGCGCGCGATCGGCTTCTCCGCGCCGAGGATCCTGGGCGAGAATCTCGATGCCGGCCTGCTGATCCTGGAGGATCTCGGCGCCGAGCCGGTGACCGAGAACGGCACGCCGCGCCCCGAGCGCTACGCGGAAGCCGTCCGGCTGCTGGCGAAGCTCCACGCCACCGATCTGCCCAGCGCCGTGCCGGTGAGCGAGGGGATCGACCACGTCATTCCGCCCTACGACCTCGAAGCCCTGCTGTTCGAGGCGGAACTGCTGCCCGAGTGGTACGCCCCCGCGATCCGCGGCACGACCCTGTCACCGGAGGCGCGCAGCGCCTTCCGCGACCTGTGGACCGACGCGCTGAAAGACCTGATCGCCGAGCCCGCCACCTGGACCCTGCGCGACTACCACTCGCCCAACCTGATCTGGCTGCCCGAACGGACCGGGCTGGAGCGTGTCGGGGTCATCGACTTCCAGGACGCGGTGATGGGGCATCCGGCCTACGACGTCGCCTCGCTCCTCCAGGACGCGCGGGTCGATGCCAGCGCCGATTTCGAGCTGCGCCTGCTCGGCCTCTACATCCGGGAGCGCCGCGGCCGGGATATCGGCTTCGACATGCAGGCCTTCGCCCGCGCCTACGCGGTGCTGGCGGCCCAGCGCGCCACCAAGATCCTCGGCATTTTCGCCCGTCTCGATAAGCGCGACGGCAAGCCGGGCTACCTCGCCCACCTGCCGCGGATCGAGGGCTATCTCGCGCGCAACCTCGCCCATCCGGCGCTGGCCTCGGTGCGGGCCTGGCACGAGACGCACCTGCCGAGCCTCGTCGCCCCGCGGCCGGACGCCGATCCCGCCGCGTCCTGAACGCTTCTTTTCAACCGGACCGGTCGAGGCGGCATGAGCGCTGAACCCAATCCCAAAAACGTCACCCGCGCCTTCGTGCTCGCGGCAGGGCTGGGCAAGCGCATGCGCCCGATCACCGCGACGCTGCCCAAGCCCCTCGTCGCGGTCGCCGGCAAGGCGTTGATCGACCACGCCCTCGACCGGGCAGCGGCTGGCGGCATCGAGACGGCGGTGGTCAACGTCCACTGGCTCGCCGACCTGATGGAGGGCCATCTCTCTCACCGCACCGGCGCGCCGGCCATCGTCGTCTCCGACGAGCGGGACGCGCTGTTGGAGACCGGCGGCGGGGTGAAGAAGGCGCTCGACCTCTTCGACGGTGAGCCCTTCGTGGTGTTCAACTCGGATTCGTTCTGGCTGGAGGGGCCGCGGCCCAATCTCGGCCGGCTGATCGAAGCCTGGGATCCCGACACGACGGACATCCTGCTCCTCGTCGCCCCGACCGCGACGAGCCTCGGCTACGACGGGGCAGGCGATTTCTACATGGACTCCGACGGCCGGCTGAGCTGGCGCGGCGAGCGCGAGGTCGCGCCCTTCATCTATGCCGGCGTGGCGATCCTGAAGCCAGAGCTGTTCGCCGACACGCCAGAGGGGTCGTTCTCGCTCACCCTGCTGTTCGACCGGGCGATCCAACGCAACCGGCTCCAGGGCCTGCGCCTTGACGGACAGTGGCTGCATGTCGGCACGCCGGAGGCGATTCAAGCCGCCGAGGCGCGGGTGCGGGACAGCGCGCGGATCGTTTGACCGGCATCCCCGTTGTCGGGGCTCTGAGACACGGTTTATCGGTCACGGTTTCGTTCAAGAGGTTTTTGTCTCGGTCATGGGCCTTCTTCACGACGCGGTCGAGCGCTTCCGCACCACCCTCAAGGCCTATGCCGGCGACGAGACGCTGATGCAGGCGGCGGTCTCGGCCTGCGCCAACGTCGCGGTCGCCGACGGCGAGCTGATGACCGAGGAGTTCGAGACGGCGCTCGCCGGCATCCGGGCGAACCCGATCATCGAGAAGGGCTACGACAGCCTGATGCTGGAACACGCGCTCTACGAGGCCCTCGGCCGCGCCCGCACCCGCGCCGGCCGGGCCGAGAACCTCGTGCGGATCGGCGCGATCGCCGAGCGGCCGGACGAGCAGCGCCGCAACGTCTTTCTCGTCGCGACGGACGTGGCCGACCACGAGGGCATCGGCCCCGAGGAGCGCGCGGCCCTGTCCGAGGTCGCCGCCGCTCTGGGCCTCGACGGCGACGGGCTGCTCAAGCGCTTCCCGGAGATGTGATCGGGCGTCCGAGCATCCCCTCTCCCCGCGCGTGCGGGGCGAGGGGCAATCCCGGCGGTCACCGATCGGCAAAACTCCACCGATCCCGCTCATCCCCCCTTAAGCCTCTTTCTCAAGCGCCGCTTCACGCGCGGCTGGCACTGTCGCTCCCCTGACGAGCCGGCTTCCGGCCTCGGCCGGACTTTGGGGGACTGACGTGGAACCGATGACCCTTGCGGTGAGCGTGATGGGCCTGAGCATCGCGGCCGCGATGCTGGCGCCGATCCTGATGTCGCTCCGCCGCCGCGAGCCCGTCGTGCCGGAGTCCGACATGACGGAGGCGCTCCAGGACCGGCTCTGGCAGATCGCCGAGAGCGAGGAGCGCTACCGGGTGCTGGTCGAGGCCACGACCGAGGCCGTGGTGCAGCGGGACGGGCAGGGGCGGATCACCTTCGCCAGCGAGGGATTCGCGGCCCTCCTCGGCGTGAAGCCGCTCGATCTGATCGGCTCGACGCTGAGCCCGCAGGTGATCGAGCGGGGCGCGAGCGAGCAGCGCGCCGACGGCGTGCGGGTGGTCGAGGAGCGTCTGGTGCCGGTGGACGGCGTGCCGCGCTGGTTCTCCTTCATCGAGATGCCGGCGGCCGGCAGCGCCGACGGCCCGAACTGGCTGCGGGCCGGCCAGGACGTCACCGCGCGCATCGAGGCGGCGCGCTCCCTCGACGAGGCGAAGAGCCGGGCGGAGTCCGCCAACGTCGCCAAATCCCGCTTCCTCGCCACCGTCAGCCACGAGCTGCGCACGCCGTTGAACGGCATTCTGGGCATGGCCGACCTTCTGCTCGACACCCAACTCGACCCCGAGCAGCGCACCTATGTCGAGGCGTTCCGCACCAGCGGCAAGGCGCTGCTCGGCCTCGTCGACGGCATCCTCGATTTCTCCCGGATCGAGGCCGGCCGCCTCGATCTGGCCGCCGAGCCCTTCGACGTCGCCGCTCTGGTCGAGGGCGTGGTCGAGCTGCTGGCCCCGCGCGCGCAGGACAAGGGCCTCGAAATCGCGCTCGACCTCGCCGACGACTTCGCCGCCCTGCGCGTCGGCGATGCCGACCGGGTGCGGCAGATCCTCGTGAATCTGGCCGGCAACGCCATCAAGTTCACGCAAACCGGCGGTGTCGGCGTCAGCCTCGCCCGGTCGGGGGAGGGCTTCGTCCTCACGGTCGAGGATACCGGACCGGGCATCCCGGAGGAGCGCATCCCGATCCTGTTCGAGGAGTTCGAGCAGGGCGACGACAGCGCGAGCCACGAGGGCACCGGCCTCGGTCTCGCCATCACCCGCCGCCTCGTAGAGCGCATGAACGGCACGATCGAGGCGCGCTCGACGGTCGGACGCGGCTCGGCGTTCCGGGTCGTGCTGCCGCTGCCGGCGGCGGAGGGCGCCATGAGTTCCGAGACACCGAGCCTCGCGCCGCGAAAGGTGCTGATCGTGGCGGCCTCGCCGTATCAGGCGCCGTTCCTGGCCCGGCGGCTCAGCCGCTCCGGGGCGGCGGCGGTGGTCGTGAACAGCGCGGAAGCCGGCCTCGATGCGCTGTCGGGCGTGGCCTTCGACGCGCTCATCGCCGACCGCAGCCTCGGCGACACCGCCGTGCGGCGGCTCGCGGCCGAGGCTGCCCGCTGCGGCGTACGCTGCAGCCTGATCCTGCTCTCGCCCTTCGACCGGCGGGAATTCGGAGCCCCGAATGCGGCGGGCTTCGATAGCTACCTGATCAAGCCGGTGCGCGCCCGCTCGCTGTTCGACCGCCTGCTGGAGCCGCGGCCCGCCCCGGCCCGCAGCACGGCCGACGCGACGGCCACGACCGGCACGAGCCAGCCCATACCGACCAAGACCGCCGCCCCGGGCCGCCGCGTGCTGCTGGCGGAGGACAACCCGATCAACGCGCTGCTCGCCACCAAGGCGCTGGAGCGGCTCGGCGCGCAGGTGATCCACGCCCGCGACGGGCTCGAGGCTCTGGCAGCGGCGGAGGGGCAGGGGCCGTTCGACCTCGCGCTGATCGACATCCGCATGCCCGGCCTCGACGGCCTGGAGACCGCCCGCCGCCTCCGCGCCCGCGAGGCCGAGACCGGCGCGACCCCGCTCCACCTCGTGGCGCTCACCGCCAATACCGGCCGCGAGGATGTCGCCGCGGCCTCCGCGGCCGGCTTCGACGGCTTCCTGCCCAAGCCGCTCAACCTGCGCGCCCTGCCGGCTCTGCTGGACCGCAGCCAGGAGGCCGCGTGAGCGGCGCCAAGAGAGAGGCCGCCTGAGCGGCGCCTAAGAGAGAAGCCGCTTGAGCGGCGGTCTGCGGAGCGGCTTGAGGGGGGAAAGTCGGTGCCGACCCTCGCGGCAGCTCTCGCGCTGGTGCGAATTCTGCCTCATGCTCCCGAGGCACGTAACGGGAAGCGCATGACCGAAACGCGACAACATTTCCGCAAGCCATCGCCGGGGAGAGCCCGGCGATGAAGCAGCTCCGATGGCTCGCGGCCTTGCCCGCCCTCGGGATGCTGGCCGGGCCGTTCGTCCTCAACCGGGTCGAACCCTTGGTGCTCGGCATGCCGCTGCTGCTGGCATGGCTCGTCGGCTGCACCGTGGCGACCTCGGCGATCATGGGGCTGATCTACCTCACCGATCCCGCCAACCGGGAACCGGAGGAGGAGCCATGAACGCGGCCCTTCCGATCATCGCGCTCGCCGTCATCGTGGCGCTCGGCCTGGGCCTGCGGGCACGGTCGGGCCACGACATGGACATGGAGCAGTGGAGCGTGGGCAAGCGCGGCTTCGGCACGCTGCTCGTCTTCCTGCTGATGGCGGGCGAGATCTACACCACCTTCACCTTCCTCGGCGGCTCGGGCTGGGCCTACGGCAAGGGTGGGCCGACCTACTACATCCTCTGCTACCTGACGCTGATCTACGTCATCTCCTACTGGATCCTGCCGCCGGCCTGGCGCTTCGCCAAGGAGCGCAACCTGTTCTCGCAGCCCGATTATTTCGCGGCGCGCTACGACAGCCGCAGCCTCGGCATCCTGGTCGCGCTGGTCGGGATCGTGGCGCTCGTCCCCTACATGGTGCTCCAGCTCAAGGGGCTCGGCATCATCGTCGCCACCGCCTCCTACGGCGCGATCTCGCAGACGCTGGCGATCTGGATCGGCGCGGCAGTGCTGACCGTCTACGTGATGGTCTCCGGCGTGCGCGGCTCGGCCTGGACCGCCGTGCTCAAGGATTTCATGATCCTGTTCGTGGTGATCTTTTTAGGCGTCTACCTGCCGTATCACTACTACGGCGGCATCGGGGAGATGTTCACCGCGATCGATACGGCCAAGCCCGGCTTCCTGGCGCTGCCGGACCGGGGCCAGAGCGCGACGTGGTTCGCCTCGACCACGGTGCTCACGGCGCTCGGCGGCTGGATGTTCCCGCACATCTTCGCCTCGATCTACACCGCGAGCGATGCGCGCACGTTCCGGCGCAACGCGGTGTTCCTGCCGCTCTACCAGCTCATGCTGCTGTTCGTGTTCTTCGCGGGGTTCGCGGCCGTGCTGCAGGTGCCGGGGCTGACCGGGCCGGACGTCGATCTCTCGCTGTTCAGAATCGCGCTCCAGACCTTCCCACCCTGGTTCGTCGGCGTCATCGGCGCCACCGGCGTGCTGACCGCCCTGGTGCCGGGTTCGATGATCCTGATCGCCGGCTCGACCCTCATCGCGCAGAACCTCTACCGGCCGCTGGCGCGCAGCGCGACCGACGCGACCACGGGTAAGCTCGCCAAGGGGATCGCGCCGCTGCTGGCGATCGCCTGCGTCGGCTTCACCCTCTACGGCGGTGAGACCATCGTGCAGCTCCTGCTGATCGGCTACGCGGTCGTCACGCAGCTCTTCCCGGCCTTCTTCTTCAGTCTGTGGACCCACAACCCGCTCACGCGGGCGGGTGCGATGGCCGGCATCCTGGCGGGGGTGACCGCCGTGGCGATCACGGTGGTCGGCGGCTACACGCTGGCCAAGCTCTTCCCCGGCCTGCCGGGGCCGGTGCAGGATCTCAACATCGGCGTGGTGGCACTCGCCCTCAACCTCGCCGTGGCTTTCGCCGTCAGCCTTGCGGGCAAGCGCCCGCGGCAGACGGCTTTGTCCTGAGCGGAGGCGGCGAGGCCGGGCGGTCAGCGCCCGGCCGGCTCCGCCTCATCCACCCGCGCCTCCGCCGGAGCAGACACGGAAGCATCCTCCCGCACATCTTCGAAGGCCGCCCCGGTCCAGACCCGCACGGTGACGGTGGCCCGCCCGTCCTCGATGACGATGCGGTTATAGGCGTTGGGCTCGTTGCCGCGCAGCCGCGTCGAGGTGGCCGAGCCCGCTTGCACGGCGAGCAGCCGCGCGCCGCCCGCCCGCGCCGTACCCCGATCCACGCTCACCGAGCCGGGTTCGATGCCGGTCTCGGGTGCCTCGGCGAAGCGGGAATAATGGCGGTGGAGATGACCGGCGAGCGTCAGCCCGACGCTGTGGCGGCGAAAGGCGTCGAGCGCCTCGTCGGCGCGCCCGACGAGGCGGGCCTCCGCGTCCCAAGGCGGCGGCATGAACGGATGGTGGCCGACCACGATCCGGAAGACGTGGCCCGGCAGCGCCGCCAGCCGCTCCTCGGTGCGGGCGATCTGCGCCCGGGTGATCTTCCCTTGAGACCAATCCGTCTCCGGCGCCCAGGTCCGCACCGTGTTGAGGCAGACCACCGCGATCTCGTCGTCGAGAAAGGTTGGTTCGGTGTCCTTCGCGATGAAGCGCCGGTAGCGTCCGAACGGATGGAAGAACCGGGTGAAGAGCTTGAAATAGGCGATGTCGTGGTTGCCCGGAACCGCGATCCAGGGCGCGGTCAGCCGGTCGAGGAAGGCGCGCGCCGCGACGTATTCCTTGCGCCGCGCCCGCATCGTGAAGTCGCCGGATGCCACGATCAGGTCCGGCGGATCGCGGTTCAGCTCGGCCACGAGCGCCTCGACCACCGCCGGATCGGTGCGTCCGAAATGCAGGTCGGAAATGTGGGCGACCCGTCTCACCGGACCGGCTCCGGCACGATCACGGTGAGGGCACGGGGCATCAGGCGGTAGCGCAGGGGCGGGGCGATCAAGCGAACCTCTCCATCGTTCATCACCCGTAACGCGCGCCTCCGGGCGGAGACGACGAAGCGAGCCGCGGCGCGGCGCTCCAGGCCCGGCTCATCGCGCCAGCGACCGAACCCGAACCCGAGCGCCAGCCGGGCGAGGCGCCACGGCGAAAGCCGGCGGGCGATGTAAAGCGTCAACTCACCGCCATCGACCTGGCTCCGTTCCAGAATCTTTCCCAGGCCCTCGGCGTAATCGTTGTTGACCACCGCGAGCAGGCGCACGCGCAGCCGTGTCCGCCGCCCGCCGGCCGAGAGCACCGCCGAGAGGCGCGGATAGGGACCGAGATGGCGCACCACCGCTGCCGAGAGCCGGAGCAGCGCCGGGATGCCGAGACGCCGCCCGCGAAAGGCCTCGCGGTGGCGGACCATGCGGGCGGGCATGCCGAGCACCGAGTTGATGAGGAAGGGGTGCCCGTTGACGCGGCCGACATCGACGGCACGGGTCTGCCCCGCCGCGAGCACCGCGATGGCCCCATCGAGGTCGAGCGGGATGCCGAGATCCTTGGCCAGCAGGTTCATGGTGCCGAGGGGCAGGATGCCGAGCGCCACGCCGCTGCCCGCGAGCATTCCGGCCGCGCAGTTGAGCGTGCCGTCCCCGCCCGCCACCGCCACGGCCGTGACGCCCGCCATGCGCAGGGCCGCCCGCAGGCGCTCGGGCAGGGGCAGGCTGTCGTCGGGCTCCGGTAGGAGGTCGAGGCCCGCCGTCCTCAGCCGTGCACGGATCGCGTCCGGCGTCAGGCCAGCGGCGAAGGCGCCCGACGCGGCGTTGGCGACGAGAACGATCCGCATGTCTCCCGACGTTCCCCAGCGTCCCGACGGCGCGGGGATGACAGACTCGGGCGTCGGGCGTGTGACGAAACCGGGATCAGCCCGGCGGCGGGCGGCGCTGCACGAAGCGGGCCTGGAACCAGTCCCGCAGCACCTCGCGCTCGTAGAAGAAGGTCTGACCGGACGAGAGGCGGTTGGCGCGGAGCAGGAAGTTGATGTCGCTGACGGTCTCCTCCGCCGCCAGCACCGTGCGGCCGCGCTCCTTCAGGGCGTAGCGCAGGCGGAAGCGGGGCGGGGTGATGTCGGTCACCACCCGGACGCCCTGGGCAGCGCCGAAGCTCGGCTGTTCGAGCCCGGCGAGGTCGATGTCGAGCACCGCGATGTCCAGCGTCTGGCCCGGCGCCAGAACCGGGTTGCCGAGCGTCTCGAACAGGCGGCGCATCTCGCCCAGCACGACCCGCGGCGACAGGCCGGAGCCGAAGCGGTTCTGGGCATCGGTGTACCGCTCGGGTGCGACGAAGGTCACCCGCACCTGCGCCGCCGCGGGCGAGACGGCGAGGGGCATGGACAGCGCGGCGGCCAGCACTGCGAGCAGGCCGAGCGCCGCCGCCCTCATTGCTGCGAGCGCTTGAGGATCGATTGCAGGGCGCGGGCGACCGGCTCGGTGATGGTGCGGCGGTACTTACGGTGAACGAGCTGGCCGTTGTGGTAGATATCCTGCTCGACGTAGAGCCGCTCACCATCCCAACGGACGATGTTGTCGGATTCCGCCGTCTCCTCGACGCCCAGATCCTGGCGGAGGATCGGTGCGCCGGATGTCGTTTGCATGGAGCGGCCTCGGCCTTCGTTTACGGGAACGTCTGCCCTGTTTAGGGCCTCGGCGCGCGCTGTGCCAGGGTTGGATGCAGGGTCCGGTGGACGGAAAGGCGATCCGCCGGTTTTTCCAAAGCGCACTTGTCGCTTGGTTGTCTCACGGTCGGCGATTTTCCACGAAACGCGCGCCCTTCGGCGGCGACCTCACTGCAACCTGATCAACCCGGTCACCGCACCGAGACCTGATCCTTGATGCGCTGGTAGGTGGCGCGGTTGAGGACGCGTTTGCTGAGAAGCTGATCGACGGAGGCGTAGGGACGGTGTTGGACGATCGTCCGGCCGATGGCGCCGCCGCCCTTCAGGCCGTTCAGCTCGGCAAGAGAGGCGGTGTTGAGGTCGATCAGGGCGACCGCGGCCGGTGGAGCGTTCTCCTCCGCCTCGGCCACCGGGTCCGTCTCGGGCGGCGCCGTCCGCGCGACGGGGGCGGGTGACGGCGCGGGATCGGCCGGCGGGGACGCGGGTCGGGCCGGCGGCGGCGCCTCGGCGACCGGTCGGGGCGGCTCCGGTGACGGCTCGGCCGGCTTCACCACGCGCACCGGCGCGGGTGGGGGCGGCGTCGATGCAGCGCCCGCCGGCCGGCCGGGTTTCACCGTCGCGGCGGCCGGCGCAGCAGCCTCGGAATCCGGGCCGTGCAGCCAGACCGACTGGATGATCCAGGCCAGGCCCGCCGCCGCCAGGATCAGGAGGAGAACCCTCAGGATCGCCGATCCACTCAGCATGAGCGCCGCCCGCCCGCAACGCGGACGCAGAAGGCGGTCGGGGTCTCGTGCGCGGCTCCGGACATCGTTGGCATCCTAACGTGCTGGCACGGCGCGAACATATGACAAATCCGAGAGATTTAGGCACGCCGCCATTTGGGCCGACCGACCGGCCCGCCGCGACAGTCCGGCGCAAGCAAACGCGTGCAAGAGGGGGCATCGAGACACGAGCCTGCGCGATGCCCCTCGCTCATGTTGTGGCAGCACGGCATCAGCCGGCGTCTGGGCGCAACGTGCCCGTGCGGGAACGCAATACGGCCAAGCTCGTTTCGTGTAAGCTTGCCCTGTTCCATCGGGCTTGTTCGGGTCATGTCGATGCTAAAAGGTTTCCGCTGGTCACGCCTGCTTCTCGCCGCGGCGGTTGCCGGGCAGGCTGCGGCCTGCTCGTCCCTGCCGCGGACGAACTACACGGAGAGCGAGGCGGAAGCCGCGACCGTGCCCGGCATGGTCGGCGTGCGGGCCTATGCCGATGCCGGCGCCGCCGATTTCGTGGCGATGGCTGCCGGCCCGCAGAAGAAGCGCCAGGCCTTCACCTATCTCGCGCTCTCGGGCGGCGGGGGTGACGGCGCCTACGGTGCGGGCGTGCTCAACGGCTGGACTGCCTCGGGCAAGCGGCCGGAATTCACCATCGTCTCCGGCGTCTCGACCGGTGCCCTGATCGCGCCCTTCGCCTTCCTCGGTCCCGCCTACGATCCCTACCTCACCGATATCTACACCAGCGGCGTCGCCGACTCGCTGGTGCAGAGCCCGAGCATCGCCAACGTACTGTTCGGCTCCGGCCTGTTCGGGGACGGGCGGCTGCGCAACCTGATTGCCCGCTACGTCACGCCCGAGCTGCTGCAGGCGGTCGCGGAGGAGCACGCCAAGGGCCGCCGCCTGCTCGTGGTAACGACGAACCTCGACACGCAGCGCGCCGTGATCTGGAACATGGGCGCCATCGCCGCGAGCGGCACGCCCAACGCAGTCTCACTGTTCACCGACGTGCTCACTGCCTCGGCGAGCATTCCGGCGGTGTTCCCGCCCCAGCTTCTCGACGTGCAGGCCGAGGGCCGCGCCTTCCAGGAGATGCACGTGGACGGCTCGGTGGTGACGCCGGTCTTCACCCTCCCGCAATCCTTCCTGGTGCGCGACGGGCGCTTCCGCAACGCGGGCAAGGCCGACATCTACGTGGTCATCAACGGCCGCCTCGAACCCGAATTCGAGGTGACCAAGAACAACACCCTGTCGATCGTCGAGAAGTCCTTCACCACCGCGAGCCGCGCCCGCTCGCGGGCGACGCTGGTGGCGACCGACGTGTTCGCCCGGCGCAACGGGATGGGCTTCAACCTGACCTACATCGACGAGAGCGCGCCGCAGACCACGACGGCGCGCGGCTTCGACACCGCCTACATGCGCAGCCTCTACCAGTTCGGCTACGAGGCCGGGCGCACGGGTCAGTTCTGGCAGCCGAGCGTGCCGGCGGCGCCGCTGGTCAAGAACGTGGTGCGGGAGGCGGTGGCGGGGCGCTGAAAGCCGCCCGCGTCACAGGGTGATACGCAGCGGCTCGGCGCTGAGGCGCACCGCGCCCGCACGGCGTCCGGTCTCGCCGACGGCGTACTGGAACGCCGCCTCGCGGCTGCGGAAATAGCCGCCGCCGAGGCCGTGGCTTTCGAGGGCGACCCAGCGGCCCTGACCATCCTGGCCGACGATGTAGGTCGGCAAGCTTCGGCTCGCATCGACTTCGACCGCCGGGGATGGGACGGCCGGGACACCGTTGTACAATGAGGACATGATCGCAGATCGGGTCGCGCGGTCCAGTCGCGTGAACCCGAGCCTTTACCTGTGAGGATTCGAGACCGAGAAGCGCCGGGGACATAAAGGCCCCATCCCGCCTTGGCCACCCCACAGGCCGGTCCCCAGGGTTGCGATCCCGGCAACCGGCGAGAAGCCGGCATGAAAAAGGGCCGCGCGGCCCTTTTAAGCCGCCGGCCCCTGGCTCACGCCCTGGCAGCGAGACCTCAAGCATCGTCCTGGATACCTGATCGAGGACGATGCTTGAGGCTCTTGTTTTCGCATCATCCTTTTTCCGAAAGCCGGCAACCACCTTTCGGGACGATGCTCTGGAGCCGTATCCGACATCAACTTCGCCGGAAAGCGCCCTACTTGCGCAGGATTTTGGTGACGAGGCGGCCGATCGGGGAGCTCGATCCGGCATTGCGGTCGTCGCGGGCGACGACGCGGTCGTCGGTGCCGAGGAGCTTGGTGACGAGGCGTCCGATGAGGCTCATGGGTCGGGTTCCTTCACGTCGCGAGGACGGGCAACGGTGCAGCTTCGACGAGATAACGAGCACCGCCGCCGCGGCGTTCCGTGCCCCTTCGCAAGCGATCCTCAGCCCGCGCCTCCGCGAACGAGACTCCGGACCACCGGCACGGCGTAGAGCGCGAAGAGCAGGCTGAGGGCCACGGCGAAGCCCTGCGGCGGCTGGAGGTCCATGCCGCCGCCGATGAGCGGGGGTCCGAGCATCAGCCCGGCATTGTAGAGCATCACGAAGGCGGCGTTGGCGCCCGCCAGATCCGGCCCGCGCAAGCTGGCTCCGAGATGGGCGAGACCCACCGTGTAGAGCGTGCCGACGATCCCGCCCCAGACGAAGAGCAGAGCGGAGAGCAGCGGCAGCGAGGCGGAAGCCGCCGGGATCAGGGCCGCCCCGAGCGCCCCCGCGAGGCTCGCGCCGAGGAGGACGAGGCGGCGGTCCACCCGGTCGGCGAGGAGGCCGACCGGGATCTGGAATAGCACGTTGCCGAGCGCCACCGCACTGACCAGGGCGGCGGAGATCTTCGCGTCGAGGCCGATGCGCAGGCCATAGAGCGGCAGGATGGCGAAGGCGCCCGCCTCCACCGCCCCGTAGAGGGCCGCGGCCAGCACGGCGAGCGGCGCGAGGCGCAAGTAGGCCAGGATGCCGCCCCCCCTGTCGTGCCCGAGATCGGGCGAGAGGTTGCGGGCCAGCACCAGCGGGGTGAGGCCGAGGAAGAACAGGGCCGAACCGGCGAGATACGGCGCGAAGCCGTCGGTGCCGAGCAGCGTGAGCAGGGTCGGCCCGATGGCGAAGCCGATGGCGAGCACGGTGGCGTAGATCCCCATCACCAGCCCGCGCCGCTCGGGCGGCGCCGCGTCGTTGATCCAGTACTCGGAGAGGACGAACAGCACGCCCATCGTCGTCGAGAAGACGAAGCGTAGCGGGAACCACAGGACGAGGTTCGGAAACAGCTTGAAGGCCGACAGGCACAGGCCGCCGAGCAGGATCGCCAGGATCAGCAGGCGCACCACCCCGACCCGCGCGGCGAGCCGCGGAACGAACGGCACCGTGAGGATCGCCGCGAACCCCGCCACCGCCGTGTTGAGGCCGATGACGACGCTCGACGCGCCCATCCGCTCCATTTCCAGCGACAAGAGCGGGATCGACAGGCCGAGCCCCGTGCCCACCACCGCCACGCAGGTGATCGCGGCGGCCATCGCGCCGAGGCGGTCGCGATCGGAGGGACGGGCGGAGACGGCGGGCATGACCTTCGAACAACGCGTGAGGGCTGCAGGGCGCTTGGCCTGAACCGGCTTCACCCCGCCCCGCAACCCGGCGCGGTCAGGCGGCGTGCCGATCCGCACCCGCGCCGAAATGGCCGATATAGCGCGCGGCGATGCCTGAGACCGGCAGCACCACGAGCACGTCGGTGGTGCCGAACTGGCGGTCCACCACCGCGCCATCGCCGAAGGTCGCCCCGACCCGGAGATAGCCCTTCACCAGCGGCGGCAGCGCCGTCAGCGCGGCCTTGGGATCCACCGCCTCCTTCGCCAGCCGGTCCATCGCGACGTAGCGCTCCGGCAGGGCGCGGGCCCGCCACACCTCGGGGGCGCGGGCGTGGTGGTGGAGGAAGCTCAAGGGCAGCGCCAAACGCTCCGGGTCGGTGCCCTCCAGGCTGGCGCAGCCCAGCATCGCGTCGATGCGATGGTGCTGCACATAGGCCCAGATGCCGTGCCACAGGAGTTCGACGGTGCGCTTGGTGCGGTAGGGCTTCAGCACGCAGGAGCGGCCGAGTTCGAGGAAGCGCTTGCCCGGATGGCGCTCCAGCAGCGGCGCGAGGTCGTACTCGCCCGAGGAGTAGAAGCCGAAATGCGCCTCCGCCCGGTCCTGCCGCAGCAGCCGGTAGGTGCCGACGACTTTCGGGCGAGCCTTGCGGAAAGGCTTTGCCTCGGTCGCGGCGTGGTCGATGACGAGGAGGTGGTCGCAGATCGCGTCGTAGGCATCGACATCGCGGCGCTTGAGCGCGGCCATGCCGGTCGGCACCGCCGACATCTCCTCGTAGAACACGCGGTAGCGCAGGCGCTGCGCCCGGCGGATCTCAGACTTGGTGGTGGCGAGCCGCACTTCCAGCGCACCGATCCGGCCGAGGCTGGGGTCGAGCCCCGGTTCGAGCAGAGGGCGCTTGGCCCTGTTCTTCAGGAGGATCGGCGCCCCGCCGGGCAGGGCGAGATCGCCGCCTTCGAAGGTCTGGCGGAAGCGGGCGAAAGGCGCCTGAACCTTGGTCTCCCAGCCGGCCTTCCACGCGGCCGTGGCCTCGCGCGGGGAAAAATTCGGCAGCATGATCGACACGATCCCGTCGCGGGAGGCCGCGCGATGCGTCCTCTTGCGCGGCGACAACATCACGAAGGCCGCACGCTTTTATGACGGAGATCTGCGTGCCTTGACAGAGACTTGCGCGAAGCCGTTGCCAGGCTCCGCGCGAAGTTCCCGTGGTAGCCGGCGAATGAAAACCGGCTAACGATCACAAGGGTTTAGGGCAAGATCCTGCCGTCTCAGACGAACTGGTTCAGGCCCGGGATCGAGCCGACGATCGGACCCATGACGTCCTCGCCGGCCTTCTCACGGCCATAGGCGAAGAGTTCGTGGCCGAGCGGCTGCATCTGGTTCATCGGCACGCCGGCCGAGATCAGCTTCTGGCCGAGCGCCATCACGCCGCCGCCCATCATGCCGCCGAGCATGCCCATCAGCCCGCCGCCGCCCTCGCCGGCATTGGCCTCGGCGATCGCCGTCTCGGAGCCCGGAAGCGCGGCCATCAACTGGCTCACTTCGTTGGCCGGCCCCTCCTTCTGCAGGAAGGCGAGGATGTGTCCGATCGCGGTCTTGGCGGTCGCGGCGTCGAGGCCCGTGCGATTGATAACGCGGGCAATCAGCTCTTCCATGAAACGCTTCCTCTCTGGCAGGTTTTTCGTCTGTCCGACGCGGCGGCGGCGAAATCAAGGGTTGCCGGTGTCCGGGGCCCTGGATCGGGCGCGCGGCCCGCCATACCCTGTCGGCCACGACGGTCACGGTTCGAACGAGGTCGGGAAATGGCGGGCGAAGGGACGATTCTGGTCGGCCGGAGCACGGGGCCGCGACCCAAGCCCGAGGTGCTAAGCCTGCGGCTGGCGAACCGCCACGGCCTCGTGGCGGGCGCCACCGGCACCGGCAAGACCGTGACGCTGCAGGTGCTGGCGGAGGGGTTTTCCAACGCGGGCGTCCCGGTCTTTGCCGCCGACATCAAGGGCGACCTCTCGGGGCTCGCCGCCGCGGGCGAGGCCAAGCCGCATTTCGTGAAGCGCGCCGAGGAACTCGGGATCGCCTACGAGCCCGACCGCTTCCCCACGATCTTCTGGGACGTGTTCGGCGAGCAGGGCCACCCGATCCGCTGCACCGTCACCGAGATGGGCCCGCTCCTGCTCGCCCGCCTGCTCGAACTCAACGACATCCAGGAGGGCGTGCTCAACATCGCTTTCCGCGTCGCCGACGAGAACCAATGGCCGCTGATCGACCTCAAGGATCTGCGCGCGCTCCTCACCTTCCTGTCGGAGAACGCGAAGGAACTGTCGGCCACCTACGGCAACGTCTCGAGCGCCTCGATCGGCGCGATCCAGCGGGCGCTGCTGGTGCTGGAGAACCAGGGCGCCGACCAGTTCCTCGGCGAGCCTGCGCTCAACCTCGAAGACTTCATGCGCACCGACCGGGAAGGCAGGGGCTTCGTCAACATCCTGGCCGCCGACAAGCTGATGCAGCGGCCGCGCCTCTACGCCTCGTTCCTGCTGTGGATGCTCTCCGAGCTGTTCGAGCAGCTTCCCGAGGTCGGCGACCTCGACAAGCCCAAGCTCGTGTTCTTCTTCGACGAGGCGCACCTGCTGTTCAACGACGCGCCCAAGGCGCTGCTCGATGCGGTGGAGCAGGTGGTGCGCCTGATCCGCTCCAAGGGCGTGGGCGTCTACTTCGTGACGCAGAACCCGCTCGACGTGCCCGAGACGGTGCTCGGCCAGCTCGGCAACCGGGTGCAGCACGCGCTGCGCGCCTTCACGCCCCGCGACCAGCGCGCCGTGCGCGCCGCCGCCGAGACGTTCCGCCAGAACCCCGGCTTCGATGTCGGCCAGGCGATCACCGAACTCGCCGTCGGCGAGGCGCTGGTGAGTTTTCTGGAAGCCAAGGGCACGCCCTCGATCGTGGAGCGGGCGCTGATCGCGCCGCCGCAGGGGCGGGTGGGGCCGCTGACGCCGGCCGAGCGCGCCGCGATCATCGGGCAGAGCCCCCTGCGCGGAAAGTACGACGAGGCGGTCGACAACGAGAGCGCCTACGAGATGCTGTCCCAGCGCAAGCACCTCGATTCCGCCCCGGCGGAGGCCGCGGGCCAGAGCGAAGGCGGGCTCTCGGGCATGCTGGGCGGCTGGCTCGGCGGGATCTTTGGCAGCGGCGAAGAGGCTCCCAAAGGCAAAGGGGCCGGCAAGGCAACCGGGCGCACCCGCCGCCCGCCGCCGGGTCTGGCCGAGCAGGTCATCGGCAATGCCGCCCGCTCCATGGCGCGCAAGGTCGGCACGGAGGTGGGCGACGCGATCCTGCGGAACGTGCTGGGCGGGCTGACGAAGCGGTAGCCATCACGGGCCGGCCGCCGGCCGGCTCAAGACCGAGGAGGTGAGGATGAGCTGGAACCCGGCCCTGGAACCCGGATGCCCGAATGCCGTCGGGATCGACGCGATCGAAACCCTGATCGTTCCCCGCGCCCACGACCTCGGCGGCTTCGAGGTGCGCCGGGCGCTTCCGGCACCCAAGCGCCAGACGGTCGGCCCCTTCATCTTCTTCGATCAGGCGGGGCCGGCCGAGTTCATCACCGGCAAGGGCGTCGATGTGCGCCCGCACCCGCATATCGGGCTCGCGACCGTCACCTACCTGTATCGCGGCGAGTTCCAGCATCGCGACAGCCTGGGCACGAACCAGACGATCCTGCCGGGTGCCGTGAACTGGATGGTCGCCGGCCGCGGTGTGACGCATTCCGAGCGCACGACGCCGGAAACCCGCCGGGCGCCCCACAGCCTCTACGGGATTCAGACCTGGGTCGCGCTGCCCGAGAGCCACGAGGACGCGGCGCCGAGCTTCGAGCACCACGGCAAGGCCGCCTTGCCCATGATCGAGGACGGCGGCGTGAGCCTGCGCCTCATCCTCGGTCACGCCTACGGCGAGCGGGCGCCGGCCCACGTCTTCTCGGACACCTTCTACGCCGACGTGGTGCTCGCGCCCGGCACGCGCTTCCCACTGCCCGACGACCACGAGGACCGCGGGCTCTACGTGGTCGAGGGCTCGGTCTCCATCGCCGGACAGGCGTTCGAGGCCGGCCGCATGATGGTGTTCCGCCCCGGCGACCGCATCACCGTGGCCGCCGGCCCGTCCGGCGCCCGCCTGATGGCGCTCGGCGGCGCCACCCTGAACGGTCCGCGCTACATCTGGTGGAACTTCGTCTCGTCGAGCCGCGAGAAGATCGAGGCGGCCAAGGAGGAATGGCGGCGGGGGGCCTGGGGAGAGGGGCAGTTCGACCTGCCGCCGGACGACCGGGCCGAGTTCATCCCGCTCCCCTGAACGCGCCCCGCTCCTGACCGCGTCCGGGACGCCGCGCCAGGGCGATTCGCCGACGGGCGACGGTCACGAGCCGATACGAGCGGCATTGACACGCTGGCCGCCACCGACTATCCGGCCGGCACCGCGCGGCTTCCTCGACGAAGTCCGCGCGTTTCGCGTTCGTGCGCCCACGGCCCAGCCTGACCCGCGCGGATGACCTGAACAAGAAGACGGCCCAGGCGCCTCACGGCGCCGGAGGTCGGCAGAGAACACGAGAGACAACGATGTTCGCAGTCATCAAGACCGGCGGCAAGCAATACCGCGTTGCCGCCAACGACGTCATCACCGTGGCCACCCTCGAGGGTGAGGCCGGCGCCGCCGTCACCTTCGGCGACGTGCTGCTGTTCACCGACGGCGATGCCACCCAGGTCGGCACCCCGCTCCTGTCGGGCATCGGCGTCACGGGCGAGATCGTCCAGCACGGCCGCACGCGGAAGGTCATCGCCTTCAAGAAGCGCCGTCGCCAGAACTCGCGCCGCCGCCGCGGCCACCGTCAGGACTTCACGGTCGTGCGCATCACCGAGATCAGCGCCGGCGGCAAGACCTCGAAGGCCGAGCCGCGCAAGACCCGGAAGGCCGAGCCGGCCGCCGAGTCCGCCCCGGCCGCCGCTGAGTAATCAGCCGCCCGTCCGAACGCAGATCCAGCAGAATTCCGGAGCAATCCCATGGCACACAAAAAAGCAGGCGGCTCATCCCGCAACGGCCGCGACTCCGCCGGCCGGCGCCTCGGCGTCAAGAAGTTCGGTTCCGAGGCCGTGATTCCGGGCAACATCATCGTGCGCCAGCGCGGCACGAAGTGGCACCCCGGCACGAATGTCGGCATGGGCAAGGACCACACCCTGTTCGCCCTCGTCCCGGGCAAGGTGCAGTTCGAGACCCGGCGCGGCCGCGATTTCGTAACCGTAGTGCCGCTGGCCCAGGCCGCGGAGTAACGGCGGACGCTTGTCGCTGACGACGAAGCGAGCGTCCCGCCGGTGTCCCACACCGAACCGGCGGACGAGTCGCTAAGGCTTCACGCGAAGCTTCGAGCGGATCGGAACACGGGGGAGGATGGGGCACCATCCTCCCCCTTCGTCGTCCCGGACGGCGCCCTCGCGCGCCCTCGCATGACCGGCTCACGATGTTTCCCGATCTCACCCGCGACGACGTTTTCCGCATCGAGACGCGACGGCTCTGGCTGCGCTGGCCCATGGCCCGCGACGCCGAGGCCGTCTCCCGGCTCGCGGGTGATCCCGCGGTGGCCGGGATGACCGCGCGGCTGCCGAGCCCGCTCCCGCTGCACGAGGCGGAAAGCTTCGTGATTCGGGCGCGCGCCGCGAACACGGCCGGGGAGGGGCTGATCATGGCCCTGTGCCGACGGGCGGCGCCCGCGAACCTGATCGGCGTGGTCTCGGTCACCGGACGGCCCGACGAGCCCGAGCCGCGCCTCGGCTACTGGCTCGGCACGCCGTTCTGGGGCGAGGGGCTGATGACCGAGGCGGCGCTGGCGCTGGTGGACGCCGCCTTCGCCTATGCGGGGCAGCCGGCGCTCGTCTCCGCCGCGATGATCGGGAACCGCGGCTCGCAGCGCGTGCTGGAGAAGTGCGGGTTCCGCCGCACCGGGGAATCGGCGCCCGTCTTCGAGGCACGCGGCGGCGCCGTTCCGAGTTACGATTTCCGGCTCGACCGGGGGACATGGCTCGACCGGCGCGGGATGGCAGTGGGAGGCCGCTCGGCATGAGGACACGGACGGTCGCCGGCCTCGGGGCCGGCCTCACCGCGATCGCCCTCGGCAGCCTGATCTTCGCGATCACCCGCGAGGTGCCGCCGCCGCCGATCGAATCCGCGGCAGCGCCCGCCCCGAGACCTCGGGGCGAAACCCGGCTCTACTGCGAGTTCTACAATTTCGCCGGCCGCACCCCGAAGGTCGGGTTCTACTTCGCCAGCCCGGCGGGTGGCGGAACCGCGTACGGGCAACTGTTCCAGCGGGAGGCGGACGGGTCTCAGACCCTGTTCGACGAACGGCCGACCTGGACCTATGCTCGGGACGGCGAGGCGCCGACCCTGCGCTCGCCCGACGGCGCGATCCAGATCAACCTCTACGGCGACGGCGGCGCCAACGGCCGCCAGCCGGATGCCGGCGGATGGTTCGAGGCGGGCCTGCGCAGCATCCAGTACCTCAATCTCGACGGCCAGTGCCGTCGCACAGAAAGCTGACCGGCCCTCCCGGTCCAGAATCCAAGGCGAAGCACCGTGAAATTCCTCGATGAAGCCAAGGTCTACGTCCGCTCCGGCGACGGCGGTCCCGGCTGCGTCTCGTTCCGGCGGGAAAAGTTCATCGAGTTCGGCGGGCCGAACGGCGGCGATGGCGGACGGGGCGGCGATGTCTGGATCGAGTGCGTGCAGGGCCTCAACACCCTGATCGACTACCGCTACCGGCAGCACTTCAAGGCGAAGAAGGGCGAGCACGGCATGGGCTCGAACTGCCACGGCGCCAAGGGCGACGACGCGGTGCTTCAGGTGCCGGCGGGCACGCAGGTCTTCGCCGAGGACGGCGAGACGCTGATTGCCGACATGACCGAGGTCGGCCAGCGGGTGCGGCTCGCCAAGGGCGGCAATGGCGGCTTCGGCAACGCCTACTTCACCACTTCCACGAACCGGGCGCCGCGCCACGCCAATCCCGGCCTGGAAGGCCAGGAGATGTGGCTGATCCTGCGCCTCAAGCTCATCGCCGATGCCGGCCTCGTCGGCCTGCCGAATGCGGGCAAATCGACCTTCCTGGCGACCGTCACCGCCGCCAAGCCGAAGATCGCCGACTATCCCTTCACCACCCTCCATCCGGGCCTCGGCGTGGTGCGCTCGGACGAGCGCGAGTTCGTTCTGGCGGACATCCCCGGCCTGATCGAAGGCGCGCATGAGGGCGTCGGCCTCGGCGACCGGTTCCTCGCCCATGTCGAGCGCTGCCGGGTTCTGCTCCACCTCGTGGAGGGCACGACCGAGCATGCCGGCAAGGCCTACAAGCTGGTGCGGCGTGAATTGGAGGCCTACGGCCAGGGCTTGTCCGACAAACCCGAGATCGTCGCCCTCTCGAAGGCGGATGCGCTCGATGCCGAAACCCTCAAGCAGCAGCTCGCCCGGCTGAAGCGGGCGGCGGGCGGCAAGCCGCTGGTGCTCTCGGCGGCCTCGGGGCAGGGGGTGCAGGAGGCTTTGCGCGCGATCCAGGCGCAGCTCGATACGCAGGGCGCAGAGGAAGCGGAGGCGGAGCCCGCCGAGCCCTGGCACCCGTAAGCGGAGCGGCGCTACGCCTCAGCCCGACCCGGCGACGGGGTTTGCCGGTTTGCCCTACATCGGATGCATGCGCAGCACCCTCGCCCTCCTCTTCGCCCTCGCCGCCTCCCCCGCCATGGCGGAGGATTCCTGCACCGATCTGATCGATCGGGTGCAACGGGCCACGAGCGCGACGGTCGCCGAGCGGAGCGCCGACTTCGCCCGGTTCGAAGCCGGGCCGCAGACCTCGCTGACGCTCTCGTGCGCAGGCGCCGACGCCTCCTCCGTCGGCGCGCAGTACAAGGGCGAGACCCCGCCCGAGGCTTACGACACGCTGTTCGTGCAGGCGGGCCATGCCGTCACGGGGATCGCACCGGATCGGCTGCGGGACGCCACCCGGCAGGCCCGCGCGAGCGCGCAAGCCAAGCGCCACAGCACGGTCGAGGTGGACGGCGCCCGCGTCACCTGCGCCTTCATGCGCAAGGAGCAGGGTCCGCTCACCCTCTGCGCCGTGATCCAGCGCCCCGGCGCCTGAGCTGCCAGACGTTGAAGCGGGGCGCTGCCCCGCCCCCTGCCGAAGGGATGATCCCTTTGGGGTCTCGGAATGTCAGCTTGGACCGGACCCGTGCAGTACCGACGGGACCGGATCCTCGCCGTCGAGGGTCCGGGCCACGGCGCGGGCGACGTTGACGAGGGCCGTCACCATGGGTGTCGCCGGATCGCGGCGCGGGGCGACGAGGCCGATGGCATGGCGCAGGTCCGGCTCCACGATCGGGATCGCGCGGAGGCCCTCGGTCGGCCCCAGCGCGTCGGCGAGGATGGCCGGCATCACGCTCGCCCATTGCAGGGTGCGCACATGGGTCATCAGCACGACCATCGAATTGGATTCGAGCGTCGGCGCCGGCTCGCCGCCCGCGGCCCTCATCTGCTGATCGATGATGCGGCGGTTCTGCATGTTGGGGGTCAGCAGGCAGAGCGGGATCTTCGCCAGCTCCGCCCAGGTGACGCTGGCCCGGTCGTCGTAAGGGCCGCCGGCCGCGGTCAGGAGCTGGTAATGCTCGGTATAGAGCGGCACGGAGATCACGCGCCCGAGGGGCTCGTTGTCGAGATAGGTCAGCCCCGCATCCGCCTCGAGGTTGTCGATCAGCGAGAAGATCTCTTCCGAGGTCGTGGACAGGACGCTGAAGCGCACGTTCGGGTAGCGGGCCCGGTAGGGGGTGGTCAGCGCGGCCACCATCGGCAGTGCCGTCGGCACCGCGGCGATCCGCAGATGGCCCGATAGACCCCTGCGGAGCGCGGCCACGTCGTCCTGCATGGCGCGGGCGTCGCCGACGATGCGGCGGCCCCAGACCAGCACCCGGTCCCCCTCGGGCGTGAAGCCCTGGAAGCGCGAGCCGCGCTGAACCAAGCGCACGCCGAAACGGTCCTCCAGACTCTTCACCCCCGCCGAGAGGGTCTGCTGGGTCACGCCGCAGGTCTCCGCGGCACGCCCGAAATGCTGTTCGCGGGCAAGCGCCAGGAGGAATTCGAGCTTGTCGATCACGGTGTCCGTCCTGCCCGCGCGGTGCGGGCGGGGCGGACGGTAGGCCGGGGGCGCGGCGCGCTCAAGCAACCACGCGTCCTGACACCCTGCCTTGGAGCATCGTCCCGAAAGGTGGGTGCCGGTTTTCGGGAAAAAGATGATGCGAAACCAAGAGCTTCAAGCCTCGTCCTGGATCAGGTATCCAGGACGAGGCTTGAGCGGAACAGGATCAGCGCTTTGGAAAGCCGAATCCAGATGCCCCACAGGATCGGCAGGCCGACCGGCGCCCAGGCCAAGATCGGAGCATATCCGTCAGCTGAGCCAGTTCTCAACAATCGGCGAGGCGTGCCGCTCCGTCACCGCGCCGGCCGAGGGCGACGCGACCCCGCCCTCCGAAACGGAGGTGCAGCACGGGAGGCGTCGCGTTCGAGATGAGCTTGAAACGGGGCAGCATCCCGGCTTCGTCCGGATGCCGTGCGGGTGCGATGATCGGGGCCCGCTCGGATCCTGCAGGATCAGGCATCAACCCGCGTCGCTGGCACCCTCGCCCACGAGCTGCGGATTACGGGTGGCCGGACGCACCGGGCTCTCGACATTCGGCTCCTCATGAAGCGCCCGATGGACGAGCGCGTCAAGTCGCTCGCCGGCCTCTTGGGCGTAGCCTTCGAGGTCGCGGCGCATCTTCGGCGTCCAGAACGCCACGATGTGCTTGTGGATGCCCGAGACCGCTTCCTCCTCCGGGTAGGACCGGAAGAACAGAGCGATCTGGTTGGCCATCCGCACCAGCTTGTCGTTGGGATTGGTCGCGCTCATGCCCGCACTCGGCTGTGTCTGATTGGAGAGCGCTCCCTCCCGCTCCCTCATCCTGAGGTGCCGCGCGAGCGGCCTCGAAGGAGGGGTCCAGGGATCATAGCGCGTTCTGGAGCCCTCCTTTCGAGGCCTCCACTTCGCTCCGGCACCTCAGGATGAGGGACAGGATCGGACGTCTGGGGGGCGGGCGAAAGCCCGCCCCGTCGGAAGACTATTCCGCCGCTTCGGCGATGCGCGTCAGCGAGAAGTCCTCCTCGTAGAACTTCGCTTGCCAGTCGGAGGGCCGGTTCGTGCGCCGCACCTGCACCGCCGTCACCTTGTATTCGGGGCAGTTGGTCGCCCAGTCCGAGTAGTCGGTGGTGATGACGTTGGCGCCGGTCTTGGCGTGGTGGAAGGTCGTGTAGACGATCCCCGGCTGCATCCGCTCGGTCACCTTGGCCTTCAGGGCGATATCACCGGATCTGCTCTCCAACGCCACCAAGTCGCCATCGACGATGCCGCGCATCTCGGCGTCGAAGGGGTGGATCTCCAGCACGTCCTCTTCGTGCCAGCGGGAGTTCTCGGTCCGCCGCGTCTGCGCGCCGACATTGTACTGCGAGAGGATGCGGCCCGTGGTGAGGATCAGCGGGAACTTGCCCGTGGTCCGCTCGTCGGTGGGCACGTATTCCGTGATCATGAAGCGGCCCTTGCCGCGCACGAACCGGTCGACGTGCATCATCGGCGTACCGAGCGGCGCCTTCTCGTTGCAGGGCCACTGGATCGAGCCCAACTCGTCCAGCTTGTCGTAGGAGACGCCGGCGAAGCTCGGGGTGAGCGCCGCGATCTCGTCCATGATCTCGGACGGGTGGGTGTACTCCATCTTGTAGCCCAGCGCGTTGGCGAGCAGCACCGTGCCCTCCCAATCACCGTAGCCGCCCATCGGAGCCATCACCTTGCGCACGCGGGAGATGCGGCGCTCGGCGTTGGTGAAGGTGCCGTCCTTCTCGAGGAAGGAGGCGCCCGGCAGGAAGACGTGGGCGTACTTGGCGGTCTCGTTCAGGAACAGATCCTGGATCACGATGCACTCCATGGCCTTGAGGCCGGAGGTGACGTGATGGGTGTCGGGGTCGGACTGCGCGATGTCCTCGCCCTGGATGTACATGCCCTTGAAGGTGCCGCCGACGGCCTCGTCCAGCATGTTGGTGATGCGCAGGCCCGGCGCGTTGTCGAGCTTGGCCCCCCAGATCGCCTCGAAGCTCTCGCGGGTGGCGTCGTCCGAGACGTGGCGGTAGCCCGGCAGCTCGTGCGGGAACGAGCCCATGTCGCAGGAGCCCTGCACGTTGTTCTGGCCGCGCAGCGGGTTCACGCCGGCGCCCACCATGCCGATATTTCCGGTGGCCATGGCGATGTTGGCCATGCCCATCACCATGGTCGAGCCCTGGCTGTGCTCGGTCACGCCGAGCCCGTAGTAGATCGCGGCCTTGCCGCCGGTGGCGTAGAGCCGGGCCGCCGCGCGGATCTCCTGCGGATCGACGCCGGTGATCGCCTGCGCGGCCTCGGGCGAGTTGCGCTCCTCGGCGATGAACCGGGCCCAGGACTCGAACTCGGCCAGATCGCAGCGCTCGCGGACATAGTCCTCGGCGATCAGCCCTTCCGTGACGATGACATGGGCAAACGCGTTGATGAAGGCGACGTTGGAACCGGGCTTGAGCGGCAGGTGATGGTCGGCCCGGATGTGGGGCGACTTCACCAGATCGATCTTGCGCGGATCGGCGACGATGAGGCGGGCGCCTTCACGCAGCCGCTTCTTCATCCGCGAGCCGAAGACGGGGTGGCCGTCGGTCGGGTTGGCGCCGATGACGAGGATCACGTCGGATTCCTCGACCGACTTGAAGTCCTGCGTGCCGGCGGAGGTGCCGAGCGTCGACATCAGGCCGTAGCCGGTCGGCGAGTGGCAGACGCGGGCGCAGGTATCGACGTTGTTGTTGCCGAAGGCAGCGCGCACGAGCTTCTGGACGAGGTAGGCCTCCTCGTTGGTGCAGCGCGACGAGGTGATGCCGCCGACCGAGTCGCGGCCGTAGGTCGCCTGGATGCGCTTGAACTCGGAGGCGGCGTGGTTGATCGCCTCCTCCCACGACACCTCGCGCCACGGATCCGTGATCTTCTCGCGGATCATCGGCTTGGTGATGCGGTCCTTGTGGGTGGCGTAGCCGTAGGCGAAGCGGCCCTTGACGCAGGAATGGCCTTCGTTGGCCTTGCCGCCCTTGTAGGGCACCATGCGGACGACCTTGTCGCCCTGCATCTCGGCCTTGAAGGCGCAGCCGACGCCGCAATAGGCGCAGGTCGTGACCTCGGAATGGTCCGGCTGGCCGAACTCGTGGATCGTCTTCTCCTGCAGCGTCGCGGTCGGGCAGGCCTGGACGCAGGCGCCGCAGGACACGCATTCGGACTGCATGAAGTTGGTCGGGCCCGCCGCCACGCGACTGTCGAAGCCGCGGCCCTCGATGGTCAGTGCGAAGGTGCCCTGTGTCTCCTCGCAGGCGCGGACGCAGCGATTGCAGACGATGCACTTCGACGGGTCGTAGGTGAAGTAGGGGTTCGACTCGTCCTTGGGCAGGTAGCGGTCGGAGGCCGGCTTGACGTGATTGTCGCCGTCATAGCCGTAGCGGACCTCGCGCAGGCCGACCTGACCTGCAGTATCTTGCAGCTCGCAATCGCCGTTGGCGGCGCAGGTCAAGCAGTCGAGCGGGTGGTCGGAGATGTAGAGCTCCATCACGCCCTTGCGCAGGCGATGCAGCTTGTCGGTCTGGGTGTGCACGACCATGCCGTTCTCGGCCGGTGTGGTGCAGGAGGCGGGCGTGCCGCGGCGGCCGTCGATCTCCACGAGGCACATGCGGCAGGAGCCGAACGGCTCCAGCGAATCCGTGGCGCAGAGCTTCGGGATCTTGGTGCCCATATGCATCGCGGCGGCCATGACCGAGGTGCCCGCGGGCACCGTCACGCTCTCTCCGTCGATGGTCAGCGTCACCGTCTGCTCGTTGAGCCGGATTGGCGTGCCGTAGTCGATTTCCTTGATGAGGGTCATGCGACGGCCTCCTCACTCGGCCGCGACGGGCAGATCGCCCGCGCGCCGAAAGTCCTCGGGGAAGTTGGTGATGGCGCTCATCACGGGCATGGGCGTCAGGCCGCCCATGGCGCAGAGCGAGCCGTCGGTCATGATCTCGCAGAGATCGGCGACGAGCTTGAGATTAGCCTCCGGGCGGATGCCGGAGATGACCTTGTCCATGGTCTCGACGCCGCGGGTGGCGCCGACGCGGCAGGGGGTGCACTTGCCGCAGGATTCGGTGGCGCAGAACTCGAAGGCGAAACGCGCCTGCCTGGCCATATCCACCGTGTCGTCGAACACGACGATGCCGCCGTGGCCGACGAGGCCCTTCTTGGCCGCCATCGCCTCGTAATCCAGCGGCGTGTCGAGCAGATCGTCGGGGAAGTAGGCCCCGAGCGGACCGCCGACCTGCACCGCCCGGACCGGCCGGCCCGAGGCCGTGCCGCCGCCGAAATCCTCGATCACCTGACGGATGGTGATGCCGAAGGCGTACTCGATCAGGCCGCCCTGCCGGATGTTGCCGGCGAGCTGGATCGGCAGGGTGCCGAGCGAGCGGCCCATACCGTACTCGGCATAAGCCTTGGCACCGTGCTCCAGGATGTAGGGCACGGCCGTGAAGGTCATCACGTTGTTGACGAGCGTCGGCTTGCCGAGAAAGCCCTTCAGCGCCGGGATCGGCGGCTTGGCCCGGACGATGCCGCGCTTGCCCTCAAGGCTCTCCAGCAGCGAGGTCTCCTCGCCGCAGATATAGGCGCCGGCGCCCAGCCGAACCTCGAGGTGGAAGCTCTTGCCGCTCCCCAGGATGTCGTCGCCGAGCACGCCCGCCCGCACGCCGTTGGCGATGGCGTCGCGCAGCGTCCGGAACGCCTGAGGATACTCCGAGCGGCAATAGATGTAGCCCCGCGTGGCACCCGTCGCGACCGCGGCGATGGTCATGCCCTCGATCAGGTTGAAGGGGTCGCCCTCCATCATGATCCGGTCGGCGAAGGTGCCGGAATCGCCTTCGTCCGCGTTGCAGACCACGTATTTCTGGTCCGACTGGGCCAGCATCACCGTGTTCCACTTGATGCCCGCCGGGAAGCCGGCGCCGCCACGCCCGCGCAGACCCGAATCGCGCACCTGGGCGACGACGCCCTCGGCATCGAGCTTCAGCGCGGCTTCCAGGCCGCGATAGCCGCCATGGGCCCGGTAATCCTCGACCGAAACCGGATCGACCACGCCGCAGCGGTGGAAGGTCAGCCGATGCTGCTTGGCCAGGAACGGAATTTCCTCCGGCTTTCCGAGGCGGAGTGCATGCTCGCCGCCCTCGACGAAGTTCGCGTCGAGCAGGCTCTCGACATCGGCCGGGGTCACCGGGCCGTAGGCGATGCGGCCCTCCGGCGTGGCGACCTCGACCATCGGCTCGAGCCAGAGCAGGCCGCGGGTGCCGGTGCGGACGATGCGCACGTCGAGACCGCGCCGCTCGGCGCCAGCAAAGATTGCACGGGCGACGCGGTTGGCGCCGAGCCCCAGGGCGACCGCGTCCTGCGGGACGTAGAGGGTGATGCTCACGCGCGGGCCTCCTTGAGGGCGGCGTCGAGGGATTTGGCCGAGAGGCGAGCGAGCGGCTCGTCATCGACCAGGGCGGCGGGCGCGTTGGCGCACAGGCCGAGGCAGTAGACCGGCTCGACGGTCACGCCGTCGGCGCTGGTACCGTGCCAGTCGCAGCCCATGCGGGAGAGGATCTCGCCGTGGAGCCGGTCGGAGCCCATCGCCTGACAGGCCTCGGCCCGGCACAGCTTGACGTGGTGGCGCCCGGACGGCGGTTCGCGCCGGAAGTCGTGATAGAAGGTCAGGCAGCCATGCACTTCGGCGCGCGACAGGTTCAGCGCGTCGGCGATCATCGGCACGGCCTGCGCGTCGACGTAGCCGAATGTCTCCTGCAGAGCATGCAATATAGGGAGAGTCGCGCCTTCCAGGGATTGCAGCCCAGCGACGATTGCAGCCGCGCGGGTCGCGTTCCAAGGCTCGGGACTGACCATCGTTTCCTGCCCAACTTGGTTTTGTTCTAAGGCTTGATCCAAACAGGGTCGGCACTAAAGTTCAATCAAGCAGTCTCGTGGATCGACAAAAATTTTCGATCAAAACGGCTCATTTGCAGTGCGTCATCCGCTCAATGCCATCTCAAATTTATTTTGAATCAACGCGAAATTTTCCTCGCGCCGGACGCTTGGGTCGCTCGGCGCGGTGTGCATCAGCGGCTTGTGCGGACGTTGCGGCCGGATGATACGGGCGGCGTCGGGGCTGGAAATGCCGACGCACGACGAACCGGGGCGGTGAGCGTCCCGCAGCCCCCATATGCGTCTCAAGCACCCCGCGGAGGGTCGCGGTCGTCGGTTTCCCCGGCGCTGCGAGGCGGGCGGCACGGTGGGGACCCACCCCGCACCGATGCCGATCGGGACCGACGGACCGGACCTCGGCCATCGGACCCGTCGGTTCAGGCCGCGCCCCGGACCGCCCGGAACTGCGCGTAGCGCTTCAGGAGATCGTCGATGACCCGCTCCTGGCCATAGCCGGTGACATCGTGCGGGCGGTCGCCCTCGGAGGTCTGGACGACGGCGCGATAGTGCCGCTCGTCCGACGACCACGACGGATTCTCGGCCCAGGCGAAGCTCGGCGTCCGCAGCCCGCGCACCCGGATGCCGTAGCGGAAGGCGCCGCGGTCGCCGTAGGGAACGATGAGATCGATGCGCTCGGCCGACCGCACCACCTCGGGGGACAAGCCGCTCTCGCGCATCTGCCCGGCCACCGCTTCGAGGGCGGGCGCCACCGTCTCGTCGAGGAAGGCCTTCAGATCCTCTTTCCGGTAGGAATGGGTGATGGCCGCCAGCCTCTCCTGCCAGGACAGGCCGCCCGATGCGGCAGCGGCCGCGGACAGATCGAGGCCACCGCTGCGGCCCTCCATCTGGAGGGCGCGGAGCAGGCCGTAGCAGATGAAGATCATCACGACGGAGAAGGGCAGGGCGCTGGCGATGGCCGCCGTCTGGAGCGCCTCCAGCCCGCCCGCCACCAGCAGGACGGCGGCGACGGTGCCGCCGCTGATCGCCCAGAACACCCGCTGCCAGAGCGGCGGGTTGTCGGCCGCGCCCGAGGTGATCATGTCGATCACCAGCGCCCCGGAATCCGCCGAGGTGACGAAGAAGAAGATCACGAGCAGCGTCGCCAGCCCCGAGGCGATGGTGCCGAACGGCAGGTGCCCGAGCATCTCGAACAGGGTGACGGGCATGTTGTCCTTGACGATGTCCGTCAGCGCCACGGCGCCGGACCGGTCCATCTCGATGGCCGTGTTGCCGAACACCGTCATCCAGAAGAAGGTGAACAGCACCGGCACCAGCAGGACGCCGGTGACGAATTCGCGGATGGTTCGCCCACGCGAGATGCGGGCGATGAACATGCCGACGAAGGGCGACCACGCGATCCACCAGCCCCAGTAGAACAGCGTCCAGCTGCCCAGCCACTCGTTGGGCCTGTAGGCGTAGGTCTGGAGCGTGCGCTCGACCACGGCGCCGAGATAGGCGCCGACGTTCTGGACGAAGGCCTGGAGCAGGAACACCGTCGAGCCGGTGACCAGCACGAAGACCAGCAGGACGACGGCGAGGATGATGTTGAGTTCGGACAGGACCTTCACGCCCCGGTCGAGCCCCGAGGCGACCGACAGCGTGGCGCAGCCGGTGATGGCGGCGATCAGGACGATCTGCACGAGCGCGTTGTTCGGCAAGCCGAACAGGTGGGTGAAGCCGGCGTTCACCTGAAGCACGCCGAGCCCGAGCGAGGTCGCGACGCCGAAGATCGTGCCGAGCACCGCGAAGATGTCGATCGCGTGCCCGATCGGACCGTTGATCCGGTCGCCGATGAGGGGGTGGAGGGCCGAGCGCACCGTGAGCGGCAAGCCACGGCGGAACGAGAAGTAGGCCAGCGCCAGCCCCACGACGATGTAGATCGCCCAGGCATGCACGCCCCAATGGAAGAAGGTCAGCACCATCGCCCGCTGCGCGGCCTCGATGGTCTTGCCCGCGCCCGTGGGGGGCGTGGCGTAATGCTGGAGCGGCTCGGCCACACCGAAGAAGATCAGGCCGATGCCCATGCCGGCGCTGAACAGCATCGCGAACCACGACAGGTAGCTGTAATCGGGCTCGCTGTCGTCCGGCCCCAGCTTCACGTCGCCGTAGCGGCTCAGCATCAGGAAGATCGCGAAGCCGAGGAAGCCGGCGACGGCGGCGATGTAGAACCAGCCGAATTCGTGCACGATCCCCGCTTGCAGGGTGTCGAAGATCGACTTGGCCTGTGCGGGAAACAGCGCGCTGAGGCCGGCGAAGGCCAGGGTCAGCCCGGCCGAGATGAAGAAGACCGGTGGGTTGACCTGCATCCTCGGGCCTTTCGAGCCCAGAGAGTTCTGCGCGGTGAGATCGCTCATGTCCGGTCGGGCTTCCCTTGATGTCTTCGAACGATCCGGTCGCGGCGGACGCAGGCAGCCTCACGGCATCGGAGCGGATGCGGTCCGCTCCGATGCCGGCAAAAAGCACATCGACATATGTTAATGGCCGCGCTTGCGTTCCCGAGACCCGTCCGGGACGGCGAAGAGCCTTCAGCTCTCGATGGCGGCGTAGGTCAGCACCCGCAATTCCCGGCGGAGGGGCAGGGCGGAGGAGGGGACGAGCTGGGTGAGCAGCAGCACCGCCATGTCCTCGTCCGGATCAATCCAGAACGAGGTGCTCGCCACCCCGCCCCAGGACACCTCGCCCGGCGTACCGAGGATCTGGGCCCGGGCCGGATCGAGCATCACCGAGAATCCGAGGCCGAACCCGATGCCGGCATAGGAGGATTCGGCGAAGCGCGGTTGGCCCATGGCGGCGAGATCGCCGGGCAGGTGGTTCATCAGCATGAGTTCGACGGTCTTGCGGCCCAGGAGCCGCACACCGTCGCGTTCGCCGAGATTCAGGATCATCCGGCAGAAGCGCAGGTAGTCGGCGGCCGTGGAGACGAGCCCGCCCCCGCCCGAGGCCAGCGGCGGCGGCGCCAGGAAGCGGCTGCCGACGCTGTCGTCGTAGAGGCGCAGCTTGCCCGCGCGGTCGAAGGCGTAGTTCGCCGCAAAGCGCCCGTGCTTCTCCTCCGGCACGAAGAAGTCGGTGTCGTCCATGCCGAGCGGGCGCAGGATGCGCGTGCGCATGAAGTCGGCAAAGTCGATCCCCGACACCACCGCCACGAGATGGCCGAGGACGTCGGTGGCGACCGAGTAGTTCCACTCCGCCCCCGGCTGGGCCAGCAGCGGCTGCTGCGCGAGCTTGGCCACGAGGTCGGCGAGCGGCAGGGTCGAGGTCTGAAAGTCGATCTCGTTCTGGCGGTAGAGCGCGTCGACGAGGGTCGCCTCCATGAAGCCGTAGGTCAACCCGCTGGTATGGGTGAGGAGGTCGCGGATCGTGATGGCACGGAGCGCCGGCTCGGTCTCGATCTTGGCCCGGTTGCCGCCGGTCATCACCCGCATCTCGGCGAATTCGGGCAGGAAGCGCGCGACCGGATCGTCGAGCTGGAAGCGGCCCTCCTCGTAGAGCATCAGCACCGCGAGCGAGGTCAGCGGCTTCGTCATCGAGTAGATGCGGGTGATGGTGTCGGCGGCAAACGGCCTGTCCCGCGCGAGGTCGGCATGGCCGTGGGCGCGGAAGAAGGCGGTCTTGCCGCCCCGTAGCACGCTCACCGAGAGGCCGGCGAGGCGCCCGGATTCGACATAGCCCCGCATCCAGGCATCGATCCGTTCGAGGCGGTCGGGACAGAGGCCGACGTCTCGGGGATCGGTCTCGACCTGCATGCGCGGCTCCTTACGTTCGTGTCCGCGGCCGGTTTAGCGGCCTTGCACAGGGCGGCGCCAGCCCGAAAACCCTCACCAGCCCATCGTGCCGGGCCCACCCTTGAACGGGCCGACGAGCCCCGGCGTGATCCAACCGCCGTAGAAGCCGCCGGGCTGCGGTTCGGCCCGCACGTCGCCGACGAGGCAGGAATCCATCGGCCCGGCATAGAAGGCGACGTAGCCGGCGATGGGCCGGAAGCCCGGCGTCGGGTCGGGATAGGCCCAGGCCGCCCCCGGCGCCCGTTCTCCGCCGCCCGTCACGTCGAACAGCACGGCCCGGCCCTTCCACTCGCAGATTCCGGCCCGGCGCGGAGGCCCGAGAACGCCCTCGGCGATATCACCGGGCGGAACGTAGTAGGTCGGCGGGTGGCTCGTCTCCAGCACCCGGAAGCCGGCCGTGGTCGCGGCGATGGTCCGGCCGCCGAGGATGACGGTCAGCCGCTCCGGCACCGGCTCCAGCCGGGGCGGGCGGGGATAGTCCCAGACGCTTTCCTGCCCCGGACCGGGGCGGACGGGGATGGGCCGCACGGGCGCCTCCGTTGATGTTGCATCACTGGTTTGTCGCAACCGGCCCTCATGCTAGCGCATCGAGAGCCCGAGAGAAGGACGATGCCGTGAGCGAAGCCGCACGCCAAACCGCAGACTATGCGCTGTTCCTCGATTTCGACGGCACCCTGGTCGAGATCGCTCCGCGCCCCGACGCGGTGCAGGTCGATCCCGGCCTCGTGCCGGCCCTGGAGCGCCTGCGCGAGCGGCTCGGCGGGGCACTCGCCATCGTCACCGGACGGCCCGTCACGGTGATCGACGACTTCCTGAGCCCTGCCCGATTCGACGTGGCCGGGCTGCACGGCGTCGAGCGCCGGGTGGACGGCCGTCTGAGCGGCGGACGGCCGGAGGATCATCCGGACCTGCGCGCGGGCGTCGAGCGGCTGCACGCGGAGACGGCCCGCTACGAATCCGTGCTGATCGAGGACAAGGGCGCCTCGGTCGCCGTGCATTGGCGGCTCGCCACGCCAGGCGATGCGCAGGCGGCCGAGACCATCGTGAAGGCGGTGGCGGCCGATCTCGGCTCCGCCTACCGGCTTCAGCTCGGCAAGGCGGTCGGCGAGATCGTGCCGGCCGACGCCACCAAGGGCCACGCGATCCGCGCCTTCCTGGAAGCGGCACCCTATACCGGCCGGCGCGCGATCTTCCTCGGCGACGACCGCACCGACGAGATCGCCTTCGCCTCCGTCAACGCGGATGGCGGGTTCAGCGTGCGCATCGGCGACGGAGAGACCGTGGCCGGCCGCCGCATCGCCACGCCCGCGGATGTGCGCGCGCTGATCACCGCCTGGGCCGAGGGCGCGCCGATCGACCCGGACACGCTGCCCGCCGCCTGACATCGTTCACCGCTTCGTTCACCGCTTGCCGAACGGCCGGCGCAGATCGGGGAACCGGGCCTTCGCCAGCCTTCCCCGCGTCGCGGATTGTGGCAAGCTGCCCGAGGTGCCATCCGATCTGCCGGGGATCAGCCCGCGACCGACCATCCGGGAGCAGGCTCATACGCTACTATACCGGCCTCGACGTCTCGCTGACCGAGACCTCCGTGTGCGTCGTCGATGAGTACGGCAGGATCGTCCGCGAGGCCAAGGTCGCGAGTGAATCGGAGACGCTGGCGACATGGCTCGGCGACCTCGGCCTGCCGCTGGCTCGCATCGGCCTGAAGACCGGCGCGCTGGCTCTGCGAGGAGATGACCGAACTCGGCGTGCCCAACGTCTTGTGCATGGATGCTCGCCACGCTCGCGCCGCGACGGTGGCGCTGGCGCTGGCGCGCAAGATGGCGTTGGTGATGCACCGGATTGGGGGTGGAAGGCACGACCTTCCGCTTCAGCGCGGTTGAGGTTCCGGCCACTACCGCCACATAGGTACCTCACGACCTGCAGGGATCGGGGCAGGATACGCCCGGCCTCGTAGGATCGTCCTCACGGGGACGGGCGGGAGGTGAAGCCGGAATGACGGGTGTGCTGGCCTCTGAGCCAAGTCCGCTGTCGCATATGGGCTCGCCTCTCATCGGAACGCGATCATGTGGTGGGCACAGTGCCGATCACGGACAGAAGCCAAGAGTCCCGTGGGTGCGAAACCAAGTCGGATCATTCATTTCGAAATTAGAGAATCCTATGAGATAATCCATTCAAGCATCTTTCCGCGCTCGAAGTTTTCTTCTTAGAGAATGGCCGGCCATAATTTGGAGCGATTATGGACACAGATCACTTGCGCGCAATAGCAGAGGTCGCGCCAAGCCTAAAGCGTGCGGCCGAGGAAGAATATTTACACTGGCATCCCGAGCTGCCGCCGCGTACCATACTGGCCTCATCTCTAGGAATGGCACTTATAACCAACCCACTCGACCAAGAATCCCTGCGACGAGTGTTTGAGATATGTGAGCTGGCATTGGCCGAAAATCATCCAGATCGCGATGCAGTGGGATCCGGATTTCTAGAAATCCTTCAGCATGCGGATGACAATCGGGATTTTGACTTTGAAACAGTCGTTGAGTTTCTAGGCCCGCGGTCTCTGGCTCACTGTAGGGCCATGGATAAGTTTTATGGCACACACGCTCGTGGACTTTAGCATATTCGCTATCTGCACAATGTGTAAGCAGTCTGCCAGATGATCTGCGAGGCACCGCTTGACGTCAGAGGGCTGGTTACAGAACCCTCTGTTAAGGTCGCGACAAAGCACCACGAGAGGCAAGAGGCGGATGTTCGAATTCCCGGTGCTGATCGGCGATATCGGCGGGACCAATACCCGCTTCGGCCTGATCGAAACGCGGGGAGCGCCGCCCCGTCTCCTCTCGCGCGAGGCGACGCACGGCCATCCCGATCCGAGTGCTGCGATCCGGGTCTCCCTGGCGCAGGGCGGCGGGCCCGCGCCGCGCTCGGCGATCCTGGCGATCGCGGGCCGGGTCGATGCGCCGGCGGTCCAGCTCACCAACGCCGACTGGCTGGTGGACGCCGCCGCGATCGCCCGCGATTTCGGACTCGCGCGGGTCGCCCTCGTCAACGATTACGTGCCGGTCGCCGCGGGCGCGGCCGGCATTGCGCCCGACGACCTCACGCCGATCGGCCCGACTTGCGGTGACGCGAGCGGGCCGCGCCTCGTGCTCGGGCCGGGCACCGGTTTCGGCGCCGCCGCCCTGATCCCCTACGAGGACCGCCTCGCCATCGTCTCGACGGAGGCCGGCCACACCGATCTCGGGCCGACCGACGCGGAGGAGTTCGAGATCTGGCCGGCGGTCGAGCGTGTCGAGGGGCGGGTCACGGTGGAGACGCTGCTCTCCGGTCCGGGTCTCGCCCGGCTCTGCGCGGCGATCCGCGCGGTGCGGGCGGGCGGCGACGGTTCGCTGTGCGACCCGGCCGAGATCACGAGCAGCGGCCTCTCGGGCGAGGATCCGCACGCGCATGCCGCGCTGGCACTGTTCGGCAAGCTCCTGGGCCGGGTGTGCGGGGATCTGGCGCTGACCTTCCTTGCCACCGGCGGAGTGTATATCGGCGGCGGCATCGCCCCGCGGATCGTCTCCATCCTGCGGGAGGGCGCGTTCCGCGAGGCCTTCGAGCGCAAAGCGCCCTTCGCCGAGCAGATGCGCACCATCCCCACCAGCGTCATCACCGTGAAGGACCCCGCCTTCAGCGGCCTCGCGGCCCTGGCGAGCGAGAGCGAACGCTTCGTCTATCACGGGCATGCCTGGACACCGCAGAAGTAAGAGTGCCTCACAAAACGCCCGGTCTCTGACCGTTCTCGTTCTGGCGATGCCGGCGCGGCGGGCGTTTTGTGAGAGACACTCAGGCGCGGCTGGCCTCAGGCGATGCGCCGCGCCCCGTCAAAGCCGAGATAGCCGGCAAAGGCCTCCGCCGGCATCGGCCGGCCGAAGAGGTAGCCCTGGAGGTGGCGGCAGCCGAGATGGCTGAGCCAGAGCGCCTGACCGGGATCTTCCACCCCCTCCGCCACCAATCGCAGGTCGAGGGTGCGGGCGATCTGGACGATCGCGCCGAGGATGCAGCGGGCCTCGTGCTCCTGCGCCACGTCCAAGGTGAGCAGCCGGTCGAGCTTCAGCGTCTGGATCGGCAGTCGGCGGAGATAGCCGATGTTGGAATAGCCGACGCCGAAATCGTCGAGCGCGATCCGCACGCCGTGGGCGGCGAGCCGCTCCAACTGCACCCGTGCGCGATCGAGATCGTTCAGCAGCACCTCCTCGGTGATTTCGACGGTCAGCGCCTCGGGCGGGAAGTCGAGCTCGTCGAGGAGTGCGATGACGTCGTCGGCGACCGAGCCGAGCTTGAACTGGCTTGGCGAGAGGTTCACCGACAAGGTGCGGATCGCCCCCGCCCGGACCCAGTCCCGCGCCGGCGGGCAGGCGCGGCGCATCATGCCTGCGAACAGTTCTTGCATCAGTCCGCGCTCCTCGGCGAGACCGAGAAAGGCGGCCGGGGCGAGGAAGCCGAGCCGCGGATGCACCCATCGCGCCAGCGCCTCGGCTCCGACGGGACGGTGGGTCGCCCCGTCGACGATCGGCTGGAACCACGGCTCGATCGAGCCGGAGCGGATCGCCGCGCCGAGATCGGCCCCCAAGGGCCTGACGCTCCTCGGTCTCCCGGCCCATCCGCGCGTCGAACCGGGTCCAGGCGGCCCGGGCCGTCTTCGAGCGGTAGAGGGCGATGTCGGCGAAGCGCTGAAGGTCGCGGCCCGTCGCGGCATCGTCGGGGAAGACGGCGATCCCGAGCGAGGCGGACGCCTCCAGCGTCCGCCCGCGATAGGCGACCGGCCGGCCGATCTCTGCCACCACGGCATCGCCGAGACGGGCAAGATCGCTGCGGGGGCCGAGCGGAACGATGGCCGCGAATTCGTCGCCGCCCAGGCGCGCCGCCACCGCCCCCTCGCCGACGGCCCCGCTCAGGCGGCGGGCGACATGCTGCAGGAACACGTCTCCCGCCTCGTGGCCCAGACTGTCGTTGATCTCCTTGAAACGGTCGAGGTCGAGCAGGAGCAGGGCGAAGCGCTCGCTGCCTGTCCCGCGACCGGCCCGGCCGACGGCGGCGCCGAGGACGCGGACGAAGCGGGTGCGGTTGGCCAGACCCGTGAGCTGGTCGCGCTCGGCCAGCGCCACGGCGCGCTCGCGCGCCAGGGCCAGTTCGCGCGTGCGTTCGTCCACCCGCAGTTCCAGGTCCGCGGCGAAGCGAAAGAGTTGCTGGTTGAGGTCGTAGAGTTCGCGAGACTTGGCTTCGAGGAGGGCCTCGGCCTCGGCGCGGGCACTCCGCTCGCGGGCAACGCGCCGCTCCAGGCGCCGGATGCGCTCGTCGATTTCAGGGCTTGCCGTGACCGGCGGGCCTTCGTTCGGTCCCGGCATCACGGCATCAGGCCGCGTGCTTAATGGAGAAGCGCACGAAGGGGCCGGCCGGGTCCTCGACCCTCAGCTTGGCGACGGCGACGGGCTGCCGGAAGTGGTCGGCCGCGCCCTGGATCATGCCCTCGGCCAGCGCTTCGAGAGGGCGGCAGCTCTCGTAGTCGAGATCGATCGCATCCGAGCCGTGGCGGGTGAGGCGGAACACCGGCAGTTCGGCGTCGGGGTACAGCTTGTGAACCTCGCGGTGGATGTAAGCGTCGACGCTTTCAAGGAAATCGAACAGCGATGTCTGCACCGTAAAGAACTCGGGATAGCGCACCACGAACCGTAAGCAGAGATGCCGGCCGAACAGCGTCAGCAGGTCCGGCACGGAACTGCCGGTGCGGCGCGACAGGGCGGTCACCAGGGCCTGCATCTCGCTATACGGATAAGTCCCGACCGCCGTGTAAGCGCCGCCGTTCGGGACGTCCGCGTCATCGATGATGTCGTCGGCGAGCTCGGAACCGAGCGCCCCGGACACGAAGTCCAGGAACTCCGTAAAAACGACGCCCTTCATACGAACCCGCCGCGCCCGATCCATGAAAGATGCTCGTCCACAGGCGTTACGATCGCATTAAAGTTCATGCAGCGACCGGTTTGCCGTCAGGCTGGTGCCTTGACTGTTGTGGGGCGTGCGTCGGCTCGCCCGAGAGCACCGTCGGCCGAAAGCCCCCTGGCGCCGCCCGAACGGTCTGTTAACCATGGCAGGCGCTAAGCTTCCTCGTCCCAGCCGTCTCGTCCCGAGCGGCGCGGGAGCGTGGAGCCGCCCAGAGTCCAGACCATGCGCGCCAAGCCCATCCTTCGCGCCCACCTCCTGCTTCTCGCCGGGGCGCTCGCCCTTCCGGCCGGGACACAGGCCGCGCCGCGGGCCCACAGGGCCAAGGCGGCCCCCGCGGGCGTCGCCGTCGATTACAGCGTCAACCTCGCCGGTATTCCGATCGGCAACGCCCAGCTCACCGGGGCCTTCGAGGGCGCGCGCTACCGCATGGATGTCTCGGCGGTGCTGACAGGCCTCGTCGGCGCGGTCACCGGCGGCCAGGGCTCGGCCCGGTCCTCCGGCAGCATCGCCGCGTCACCGCTGCCGAGCGCCTTCTCGATCGCCACCCGTACCAGTAGTTCGGGCATCGCCGTGCGCATGGCGCTGGCCAACGGCAACGTTACCCAGGCCGAGGTGACCCCGCCGCTGCTCGATACCGGCGACCGGGTGCCCGTCACCGCCGCGGCCAAGCGCGGCGTGATCGATCCCGCGAGCGCCTTGATGATGCCGGCCCGCGCCCGCGCCGACCTCACCGACCCCGAGAACTGTAACCGCACGCTTCCCGTCTTCGACGGCGCCACCCGCTTCAACGTGGTCTTGAGCTACGGCGAGACCCGGCAGGTGGAAAAGCCCGGCTACAGCGGGCCGGTTCTGGTCTGCAACGCCCGCTACGTCGCCATCGCCGGCCACCGGCCCGACCGGCCGGGGGTGAAGTTCATGGAAGACAACCGCGACATGTCGGTCTGGCTCGCACCCGTCGAGGGCACCCGGGTGCTGGTGCCGCTGCGGATCGCCGTGCGCACCACGCTCGGCACCAACATCATCGAGGCGACCCGCTGGACGCGGACCGGCACCGCGACCGCCAGCGGCGGCGAGACGCAACCGGCCGCCGTCGCCGATGCGAGCCTGTCGCAGCGCTAAAGCTTTCGGACCGGGATGCGGCGCAACGATCCCGCTCACGCCCTCATCCTTCGAGGCCGGCGCGACGGCACCTCAGGTGAGGGGTGCGGGCGGGATCGAGCAAGGATCGGGCAGGCTTCGATGCGGTCGGGAGGTTCAACCATGTGCCGGTCCGCAGCCGCTCCACGCCGCAGGAACGATCTGCGAATCATCGGCATCGTGCTGGTTGTTCTTTCCTCCGGTGCCGCCCAGGCCGGCGGCCCCCTCACGGCCGGGCCGGATTGCGGCCCCGACGCGTTCTCCACCGCCCAGATGATCGAGCACGGCGCCCCCCGCCGCGGCCCGCTCACGGCGATGCCCGATACCCTCTGCACGGACCTCACGCCGCAGCAGCCGCAGCCCCGGATCGACATCTACGCCTATCCCGGCGTCGGCGCCCCCGCTGGCGGGCAGGGCCCTGGCGTCCCATATGAGGGACGGTCGCCGCGGCTCGCCCCGTACCGCTAGCGGCCGCCTTCCGATGCAGGGCCCAGCGCCCGGCTGCCCTCCGCTCCGCCGACGGCCCTCAGCGCCGTAGGGATCGCCGCCCCCGCATGACGCTCCGCACCCTTCACCGCGAGGCCCGCGCGCGCGGGGTCACGGCGGTGCTCGGCCCGACCAACACGGGCAAGACGCACATGGCCATCGAGCGGATGCTTCTGCATCCGACCGGCATGATCGGCCTGCCCCTCAGGCTCCTGGCCCGCGAAGTCTACCTGCGCGTGGTCGCCAAGGTCGGCGCCGAGAACGTCGCCCTCATCACCGGCGAGGAGAAGATCAAGCCGGACCGGCCGCGCTACTGGATCTGCACCATCGAGGCGATGCCGCGCGACCTCGACGTCGCCTTCGTGGCGATCGACGAGATCCAACTCGCCGCCGACATGGACCGCGGCCACGTCTTCACCGATCGCCTGCTCTACCGGCGGGGCCGCGAGGAGACGCTGCTGATCGGATCCTCGACCATGCTGCCGCTGGTGCAGGCGCTGATCCCCGGCGTGCAGACGACGACGCGCCCCCGTCTCTCAAGCCTGACCTTCGCGGGCGAAAAAAAGATCTCGCGGCTGCCGCACCGCACGGCGATCGTCGCCTTCTCGGCCGAGGAGGTCTACGCCATCGCCGAGCTGATCCGGCGCCAGCGCGGCGGCGCGGCGGTGGTGCTCGGCGCGCTCTCGCCCCGCACCCGCAACGCCCAGGTCGAACTCTATCAATCGGGCGACGTCGATTACCTCGTCGCCACCGACGCGGTCGGGATGGGGCTCAACCTCGATGTCGATCACGTGGCGTTCGCCGCCAACTGGAAATACGACGGCACCCGCTTCCGCAAGCTGTCCCCGGCCGAGATGGGCCAGATCGCCGGCCGCGCCGGACGCCATATCGCCGACGGCACGTACGGCTCGACGGGGCGCTGCCCGCCCTTCGAGCCGGAGATGATCGAGGCGCTGGAGACGCACGACTTCGAACCCGTGCGCATGCTGCAATGGCGCAACCCCGACCTCGAATTCGCCTCGCTGGAACGGCTGCAGGCGAGCCTCGACGAACATCCCCACGAATCCGGCCTCACCCGCGCGCCCATGGGCGAGGACCAGCAGGCGTTCGAAATCCTGATGCGCGAGGACGACATCCGCGACATGGCCAAGGGCCCGGCGGCGGTGCGCCGGCTCTGGGACACCTGCGGTGTGCCGGACTATCGCAAGGTCCATCCGCAGACCCATGCCGACCTCGTGGCCCAGCTCTACCGCTTCCTGATGCGCGGCATGGCGGGCCGCATCCCCAACGACTGGTTCGCCCGCCACGTGGCGATGATCGACCGCACCGACGGCGACATCGACGCCCTGTCCCAGCGCATCGCGCAAGGGAGGACCTGGACCTTCGTGGCAAACAGGCCCGACTGGTTGCTCGATCCTCTGCATTGGCAGGGCGAGACGCGTCGGGTAGAGGACAGATTGTCCGACGCCCTGCACGAGCGCCTCGCGAGCCGCTTCGTCGATAGGCGCACCAGCGTCCTGATGCGGCGCTTGAGAGAGAAGACGATGCTGGAAGCCGAAATCACCTCCGGCGGTGACGTCACCGTCGAGGGTCAACATGTGGGCCGTCTTCACGGGTTCCAATTCGTGCCCGACCCCCAGGCCGAGGGACACGAAGCCAAGACCCTGCGCTCCGCCGCCGACAAGGCGCTGGCCGGCGAGATCGAGGCGCGGGCCGACCGCTTCGCCTCGGCCGCGGACGCCGCGCTGGTGCTCTCGCACGACGGCATCATCCGCTGGACCGGCGATCCCGTCGCCAAGCTGACGCCGGGCGACAAACTGTTCGAGCCTGGCATCCGCCTCATCGCCGACGACAGCCTGTCCGGCGCCGCGCGCGAGAAGGTCGAGACGCGGCTGGCCGCATGGCTGCGCGCCCACGTCGTGCGCCTGCTCGGGCCGCTGATGGAGATCGAGACGGCGGCCGACCTCACGGGCCTCGCCCGTGGCATCGGCTACCAGGTGGTCGAGGCGCTCGGCGTGCTGGAGCGGGCCAAGGTGGCGCATGAGATGCGCACCCTCGATCAGGACGGGCGGGCGAATCTCCGCCGCCACGGCGTGCGCTTCGGCGCCTACCACATCTTCCTGCCCGCGCTGCTGAAGCCGGCCCCGCGCACCCTCGCCGCCCAGCTCTGGGCGCTGAAGAACGGCGGCCTCGACCAGCCCGGCCTCGACGAGATCGCGCATCTGGCCAGTTCCGGCCGCACCTCGATCAAGGTCGATCCGAACATCGCCAAGGGCCTCTACCGCGCCGCCGGCTTCCGGGTCTGTGGCGAGCGGGCGGTGCGCGTCGATATCCTGGAGCGGCTCGCCGACCTGATCCGCCCGGCCATCGCCTACCGCCCCGGCACGACCCCGGGCGAGCCGCCGGCCGGCACCGCGGACGGCGACGGCTTCGTGGCGACCGTGAACATGACCTCGCTGGTCGGCTGCTCGGGCGAGGACTTCGCCTCGATCCTGAAGTCCCTCGGCTACGTCGCGCAGAACCGTCCCGGCCCAGCCATCACCGTGCCGCTGGTCGCCGCCGCACCGACCGTGCCCGCCGCGCGCCCCGTCGAGGCCGCGCCGCAGGAGACGGCGGTCCAAGAAACCGCCAGCGAGGCGACGGCGACCGAGGCGACATCGGGCGAGGAGACGCCAGCCGAGGAGACGGCTCAGGCGACCTCGCAGGACGCGACCGAGGTCGATGCCACGGCCGAGCCGAGCGACGAGACGGCGCCTGCCGAGGCAACGTCCGAGGCCGGGGGCGAAGCCGAGACGGTCGCCGCCGAGGCCGAGCCCGCCTCGGAAGAGGCGGCCGACGCACCGGTCGAAGCCGCTGACCCGATCGAGGAAGCGGCACCGAGCGAGGCCGAGACGGCCGACGCGGCTCCCGAAGCCGCCGCGCCGATGCCGGCCGAGACCGCCGACGCCGCGCAGGCGGCTGCGGCGACCGGAGAGGTCGAGGCGGTGGACGCGGCCGATTCGGCGATTCCGGCCGATGAGCCCTCCACGGAGGCGGACGCCGCTGCCGCCGAGCCGGCTGCGCCCGAGACCGTCGAGGTCTGGCATCTGCACCGTCCGCAGCGTCACACCGGTCCGCGGCCCGGCCGTGGCCAGGGACGGCCGGACGGGCGCCAGGACGGAAGGCAAGAGGGTCGACAGGATGGTCGCCAAGAGGGTCGTCGTAGCGACGGCCCGCGCCGTCCCCGCGAGGACCGTCCGGAGGGCGGACGTCCGGCCCGTGCCGACGGCAGGGGCGACAGCCGCCGGGAAGGCCAGGGCGAGGGCGGCCCTCGCCGGGAGCATCAGGGCGGCCGCAACCGCCCCGACCGCCGCGACGAGAACCGCCGCCCCAATGCGGAGCAGCGCCCGCCGCGCCGCGAGCGCCAGCCCGATCCCGATTCGCCCTTCGCAGCGCTCGCCGCGCTGAAGGCGAAGCTCGAATCGGACGGGGGCAAGCGCTGACGCTTCCGCCCGACGAGCGGTTGCCGGTCTCAAGGCGCACCGATGCCGTGACGGTTCCGGCAGCCGTGACCGCCGGATGAGCGCGGGGCGCCAGCGCCTCGACAAATGGCTGTGGTTCGCGCGCTTCGCGCGGACCCGCTCGATGGCGGCGCGGCTGGTGAGCGACGGGCATGTCCGCGTGAACGGTATCCGTGCCGACGCGCCGGCCAAGGCCATCCATTGCGGCGACGTGCTCACCGTCGCCGCCCCCCACGGGACCATGCTGGTGCGGGTGCTCGATCTCGGCGAGCACCGCGGCGGCGCCCCGGAGGCGCAGCGGCTTTACGAACCGGTCGGCGAGGCCGCCTCCTGACCCGTCATTCGGCGCGATCCGCTCTCCCGGCAAACCTGCCGCTTGATCATCGTCGCACAAGCCTCTAATCGGTCCGCGCCTTTACGCCCGGCTCATGGCCGGTCCCGCGGTAGGATTGCACGATGGCC
>NZ_SRHQ01000060.1:0-6102 GCF_004683995.1 Methylorubrum sp. Q1
GAGCGGCGGCCCTACCCCACGAAGGCGGGCCGCGCGGGACAAAGGCGCGGCCCCTCCCCACAACGAACCGGAGGAACGACGCCATGATGCACGGTGATATCTCGTCGAGTCAGGACAGCGTCGGCGTCGCCGTCGTGAACTACAAGATGCCCCGGCTGCACACCAAGGCCGAGGTGTTGGAAAACGCCAAGAAGATCGGCGACATGATCATCGGGATGAAGGCCGGTCTGCCGGGCCTCGATCTCGTGATCTTCCCCGAATACTCGACCCACGGGATCATGTACGACGCGGGCGAGATGTACGAGACCGCCTCGTCCGTTCCCGGCGCCGAGACCGAGGTCTTCGCCGATGCCTGCCGCAAGGCCAAGGTCTGGGGCGTGTTCTCGCTCACCGGCGAGCGCCACGAGGAGCACCCGAACAAGGCGCCCTACAACACGCTCATCCTGATGAACGACCAGGGCGAGATCGTGCAGAAATACCGCAAGATCATGCCCTGGACCCCGATCGAGGGCTGGTATCCCGGCGACCGCACCTACGTCTCGGACGGCCCGAAGGGGCTCAAGATCAGCCTCATCATCTGCGACGACGGCAACTATCCCGAGATCTGGCGCGACTGCGCCATGCGCGGCGCCGAACTCATCATCCGCTGCCAGGGCTACATGTACCCGGCCAAGGAACAGCAGGTTCTGATCTCGAAGGCGATGGCATTCGCCAACAACACCTACGTCGCGGTCGCCAACGCCGCCGGCTTCGACGGCGTCTACAGCTACTTCGGCCACTCGGCGATCATCGGCTTCGACGGCCGGACGCTCGGCGAGTGCGGCGAGGAGGAGATGGGCATCCAGTACGCCGCACTCTCGAAATTCCTGATCCGCGACTTCCGCGCCCACGGCCAGTCGGAGAACCACCTCTTCAAGCTGCTGCACCGCGGCTACACCGGCATGATCAACTCGAAGGAGAACCGGCACGGGATGTCGGAATGCCCCTACGACTTCTACCGCCGCTGGATCGAGGACCCCGACGGCACCCGCGACGCGGTGCGTGCCATCACCCGCTCCAGCGTCGGCACCGAGGAATGCCCGATCGAGGGCATCCCCTTCGTCGGCAAGGGCGAGGGCCCGCCCGACCCGCGCTGAGCCCGGCTCGGGCTGAAGCGCCCCGTCACGCGGCCGAGCGCCCTCCACCCGGACCGGGTGGAGGGCGTTCTCCGTCCGGTCCAAAACCAGCCGGTCAGGTCACGCCTTGCGCCGAGGTTCAACGACAGGATCGATCATGCCAAGCAAAATCCGTGATGGTTGAGCTGTCCGGCTCATACGGATCAGCAGATTTCGAATGTCGTCATGATCACTGATGGGAGCGATATTGCTCGATATCCATCCAGTTTCGTTCGATGCAACGTAGGTTGCCGCGATTGAGCCGGCTTAAGTCCGTGCACCCCATCAGCTTCATGCCGCGTTCGATCTCGCTGCGCAGGAGGTCGAGGGCGCGCTCGACACCCGGCTGACCGGCTGCGGCGAGGGGGAAGAGATAATAGCGGCCAAGGCCGACGGCCTTGGCTCCCAGGGCGAGAGCCTTGAGCACATGGGTGCCACGCTGCACGCCTCCGTCCATGATCACGTCGATCCGGTCGCCAACGGCGTCCACGATCTCCGCCAACTGGTCGAAGGCCGTGCGCGAGCCGTCGAGCTGGCGCCCGCCGTGGTTCGACAGCACGATGCCGGTGCAGCCGATCTCGACCGCGCGCTCGGCGTCCTCGACCGACATGATCCCCTTCAGGCAGAACTGGCCGCCCCACTCGCGAACCATCTCGGCGACGTCGTCCCAGGACATGGTGGGATCGAGCATCTCGGTGAAGTAGCGGCTGATCGAGAGGGCGCCGCCATCCATGCCGACATGGTTCTCCAGCTGCGGCAGCCGGAAGCGCTCATGGGTCAGGTAGTTGATCGCCCAGGCCGGCTTGATCGCGAACTGGGTGAGGCCTGCGAGATTCAGGCGGAAGGGGATGGCGAACCCCGTCCGCTTGTCGCGCTCGCGGTTGCCGCCGGTGATGCTGTCGACGGTCAGCATCATCACCTCGATGCCGGCCTGCTTGGCGCGGGCCATCATCTCGCGGTTCAGGCCGCGATCCTTGTGGAAGTAGAACTGGTAGACCTGCGGCCCGCTGCTGATCCGGCGCGCCTCCTCCAGGCTCACCGTGCCGAGGGAGGAGACACCGAACATCGTGCCGAACTGGCCCGCCGCGGCCGCGACCGCCCGTTCGCCCTGATGGTGGAACAGGCGCTGCAGGGCGGTGGGCGAGCAGTAGACCGGCATGGCGAGCCGCTGGCCCATCACGGTCACGGACATGTCGACCTCGCCCACGCCCCGCAGCACGTTGGGGACCAGATCGCAGGTATCGAAGGCGCTGGTGTTGCGACGCAGGGTCACTTCGTCGTCCGCGCCGCCGTCGATGTAGTCGAAGATCGGGCCCGGCAGGCGGCTCTTCGCCATGCGGCGGAAATCGTGGAAGCTGTGGCAGTTCTTCAGACGCATCGCTGATCTCCGCGGGGATGCGGCCGCCCGTCGGGGCGCTCCGTCGAGAAAGGGAGAGGCCGGGCGTGGCGCAGGCGCCGCCCGGCCGGCCGGTATCAGGGTGCGAGGACCGGGAGGGGCGTCGCCGGGACCAGGGCGGTGAAGGGCGGCACGTAGGCTTGCAGCATGACCAGCACGCCGACGAGGCAGGCGAGCGCGATCGAGTGGAAGAACACGTAGCGCAGGATCTTCGCCTCGCCGCCGTACCACTGCGTCGCGGTGGAGGCGACGACGATGGATTGGGCGTCGATCATCTTCCCCATCACGCCGCCCGAGGAGTTGGAGGCGGCCATGAGGACGGGCGACAGGCCGAGCTGCTCCGCCGTGATCTTCTGCAGGCCGCCGAACAGCACGTTGGAGGCGGTGTCGGAGCCGGTGAGCGCGACGCCGAGCCAGCCGAGCAGCGCGCCGAAGAAGGGATAGATCCACCCCGTCTGCGCGAAGGCGAGGCCCAGCGTCGCGTCGCTCCCCGAGTAGCGGGTGACGTAGCCGAGGGCCAGCATCGCCGAGATCGTGACGAGGGAGTAGCGCACGATGTAGGCGGTGCGCCCGTATTCCCGCAGCAGCCGGAGCGGGCTGAAGCCGAGGACCAGGCCGCCGACGAGGGCCGAGAGCAGGATGCCGGTCCCGGTCGCCGAGAGCAGGTTGAGGGTGTAGATCGCGGCCTCGCTGTGGGCCTGGGCCACGACCGGCGGCATCTTGACGACGAGGTTGTGCAGGTAGGGCACCGGCATCCGCCAGATCCAGACGGCGTCGAGCCAGGCGCGGAATTGCGGCGCGCCCCAAGCGAAGACGAAGACCGAAAGGATCAGCCAAGGCAGCCAGGCGCGGAACACCGTACCCACCGAATGGCTGTGCCGGGCCGGGATCGTGGGCTGATCCGCGGGCATGTCGGTGCCGGTGGAGGTCCAGACCCGCGCCGGCTGCCAAACCCGGAGGAAGCCCGCGAGCGCGCCCATGGAGCAGATCGCCGCGACCACGTCCACGAGCCAGGGGCCGTGGAAGTTCGAGACGAGATATTGCGGCACGGCGAAGGAAAGGCCGGCGACGAGCAGTGCCGGCCAGACCTCCAGCATGCCCCTGCGGCCGGCAAACGCCCAGATCAGCCAGAACGGCACGATGACGGAGAAGAACGGCAGCTGGCGCCCGATCATCGCCGAGAGCTGGATCAGGTCGAGTCCGGTGACCGCGGAGAGGGCGATGACGGGAGCGCCGAGCGCGCCGTAGGCCACGGGTGCGGTGTTGGCGATAAGCGAGAGGCCGGCCGCGGCGAGCGGAGTGAAGCCGAGCCCCATCAGCATGGCGGCGGTCACCGCCACCGGGGTGCCGAAGCCCGCCGCGCCCTCGAAGAACGCGCCGAAGGAGAAGGCGATGAACAGGAGTTGCAGCCGGCGGTCCGGGGTGATGCCGGCGATGGAATCGCGCAGGATGTCGAACTGGCCGGTCTGCTCGGTGAGCCGGTAGAGGAAGATGACGTTGAGGATGATCCAGCCGATCGGCAGCAGCCCGAAGGCAGCGCCGTAGGCGGCGGTGGCGCCGGCCATGGGGGCGGGCATGCCGAAGCCGAACACCGCCACCGCCAGGGCGACGGCGAGGCCGAGCAGGGCCGCCACGTGGGCCTTCATGTGCAGGAGGCCGATCCCGCCGAGCAGCACGACGATCGGCAGCGCCGCGAGCAGCGTCGACCAGAGCGTGTTCGACAGCGGATCGTAGACTTGGTTCCAACTCAAGGCGCGCGCCCTCCCGGTGAATGCGCATCGTCTTCGCCTGGGAGCGGGTGAACGCGTCCCGGGGACGATGCCGTCGTTGCCGCGAACGGTGCCGGGCCTGCGGGCAGCCTGTTCTTCGTCCTGGGCCCCTGGCGTGCGGGCGCGGGACGAGGACTGCTCAGTCAGCGCCGTCGCTGGGATTCGGTAACTTGACGAGACCGAAGACGTGGTGCTGGTAAAATGAATTGACCAATATGGTCAATTGGAGATTGCGGTTGCCCAGGCTATTTCAGCGAGGCCGAGCCCCACGGGACTCGGCCGGGAGGGGCAGAGGATGGAGCGGAACGCGATCAAGGGGGAGAGTGCGGCCGAGAGCACGGCGCGCCACCTCAAGGACCTGATCCGCGAAGGCGGGATCAGCCCGGGCGACATGCTGCTTTCCGAGCGCGATCTCGCGCAGCGACTGGACGTGTCGCGCCCGACCCTGCGCCAGGGCATGAAGATCCTCGAAGACCAGGGGCTCCTCGTCGCGGCGCCGGGCGGGCGGGCCGTGGCGCCGCTGGGACGCGAGATCACCGACCCCCTGATCGCCCTGATCGCTTCCCACGCGGAGGTGGTGGACGACTTCTTCGAGTTCCGCGCCACGACGGAGCGGATGGCGTCGCGCCTTGCCGCGGCGCGGGCCAATGCTGTGGACCGGGCGCGGCTCACCGCCTGCATGGAGCGGATCGACCGCGCCCATGCGGCGGGCCAGCAGCACGAGGAGGCCGAGGCGGATGTCGATCTGCACATCGCGGTCTACGAAGCGAGCCACAACCTCGTGTTGCTGCACACGATGCGGGCCCTGTCGGGCATGCTGCGCCAGGGCGTGGTCGAGAACCGCGAGGCCTTGTTCGCCCACCCCGAAACGCGCGACCAGTTCCGGGCGCAGCACCGGGCGATCTACGAGAGCGTGATGGCGGGCGACGTGGAGGCAGCGGGCGAGGCCGCCGAGACCCATATCCACTACACGCACGAGGCCCTCACCGCGGTGCGGGCGGCGGACGCGCGCCTCCAAGTGTCCCTCCGCCGTCTCAGCGGCGGCCGTATCTCGGCCCGCCGGAAGGGCGAGCGGTAAGTTCTGAGGCATTTTGGGAGCGCGACGCCCCCTTCCGTCGGTAAAAGCCGTCAGATCGCACCGCGCGGCGTCTGGATGCCCAGACGCTTGATGCGGCGGTCGAGCGTGGCCCGGCTGCCGCCGAGATCGCCGGCCGTGTCGGTGACGCTCCGGCGAGGGCGCTGCAGAGCTTCGCTCGGCGCTCTGGCCTCCGCCTCCTTCCATCTGAAACCATGGTTCGGAGCGCCGGGGCTGGCAGAAGGACGTTGGGCTGGTTCGCCCAAACGAGAAACTCGCAGTGAGATCGGGCCGCAGCGCGACGGCTCGCTGGACATATATTAGGCACCCCTAAATAAGGTGCTTCTAACCTTTCGGAATGCGGACCGATGGATGCCGTGACGCCGACCGACCTGCTACACCTCCAAGACAAGGCGGCCGACGCCGCACGCCTGTTGCGGCTCCTCGCCAACGAGAAGCGCCTGCTCATCCTTTGCCTGCTGGTCGGCCGCGGAGAGATGGACGTGACGAGCCTCGCCAAGGCGGTCGAGCTCAGTCAGTCGGCCCTGTCGCAGCACCTCGCCAAGCTCCGTGAGGACGGGCTGGTCGCGTTCCGACGCGAGAGCCAGACGATGTACTATCGACTGGAGGATCCCCGGGCTGCGCGGATGCTTGCGACGTTGAAGGATATTTTCTGTCCGGACATGGGCTGAGCGCGCGGAGGACTTG
>NZ_SRHQ01000062.1:0-5296 GCF_004683995.1 Methylorubrum sp. Q1
TTCCGTCGTTCACGATACCCGACACCGCACTCACCGCACATACCGCGCGGCCGTCCCCGCCAGACCCGACGGAAGGGGAGGGGGCTTCGCATCAAGCGCGATCTCAGGCCACGGCCAAAACGCAGGCCAGGGGAGAGGTCGCTCACCTTGATGCTGCCCAGGTTGGTGGCAGGATGGGCGTTCGACGTGAGAGACCTTCCCATGACCGCGATCCGAGCACTTGTTCTGACGGCCGGTCTGCTCGTGGCAGCGGCGGGCGTCTATCTCGGCTGGGCCCTGACCACCGAAAGCGGCTATGCCGCCGGAGGCCGGGTGCTGAAGGCGCGCTACGGCTTCCTCGCCATGCCGCATGCCGAGCGGCAGAGTCTCCGCAAGCTCGCGATGATGAGGGCGGCGGGCCAGTGCGAGTGGGAACTCGACGAGGCGTTCTGGAGCCGCATCTATCAACTCTATGTCGGCCAAGAGCGAGGCGTGCGCGCCGCCGTCTACGCGACGCTGCTGGATGAGCAGGAGCGCTACTTCCTGACGGACGCCGACCATCGCCGCTGCCAGGCAGCTTGGGCGCGATTCGGCACGGCGGGCGCCGACGTGCCAGGCATTCTCCGCACCATTCGCTCGGAAGCGTCCAACCCGGTCGAACGTGTCTTGATCGACGTGAGCGCCGAGGCGACCACTCCCTGAAGAGGCGGGTCGTCGGTGTCGCGCCGGTCCCCGTGAGGGTAGACCGGTCGCGGCGGTTGCAATCCTAAAAAAGCCCCATGGCCGCGCCATTGCGAGATGCCCGGCGAGGGCCGGATCGGTCTTGCCCGAACCGACGCTTCGCGCGACACGCAAGACCATCATGCTCAAAACAGCCTTCGTCGCTGCGCGCGACCGTCAGCGCCTTTCGGAAATCGCTTCGGTTCTGATCGGCTTCGGGCTGACCAAGATCGTTGACCGACTCGGGCTGCACAACATCCCGCTCATTCCCCGCCGAACGCCGCGGGTCGACGTCACACGGCTCTCGCAGCCGGAGCGGCTGCGCCGCGCCATCGAGACCCTGGGGCCGACCTTCATCAAGTTCGGTCAGGTTCTGGCGAGCCGCCCCGATCTGCTCTCGCCGGTCTGGACCGACGAGCTGGAGAAGCTGCACAGCCAGGTGAAGCCGGTGCCGTGGGCCCTGATCGGGCCGCAGCTCGAAGCCGATCTCGGCGCGCCGCCGGAACAGGTCTTCGCCGAATTCGACCTCAATCCGATCGCCTCGGCCTCGATCGCCCAGGTCTACCGGGCGCGACTCCATTCCGGCGAGGAGGTCGTGGTCAAGGTTTTGCGACCGGGGCTGCGGAAGATCATTGAGGCGGATCTGCGGCTGATGGCGCACGGCGCCCGCATCGTCGAGGCGGAGTGGCCGGAGATGGCCCGCTACCAGCCTCAGGAGCAGATGCGCCACCTCGCCAACGGCCTCAACGGCGAGCTCGATCTGCTCAACGAAGCTCGCAATTGCGAGATGATCGCCGAGATCTTCGCCGGACGGGACGACATCGTCATCCCGAAGATTTTTTGGGAGTGGTGCTCCGAGCGGGTGCTCGTCCAGGAGTTCATCCACGGCGTCTCGCCGAATGATGCCGCCGCGCTACGGACGATGGGCGCGGACAAGAAGGCGCTGGCGCAGAAGGGCTGCGACGCCTTCCTCCGCATGGCGCTGATCGAGGGCGTGTTCCACGCCGACCCGCATCCCGGCAATCTGCTGATCCTGCCCGGCAACCGGATCGGCTTCATCGATTTCGGCATCGTCGGGCGTCTGTCGCAGAAGCGGCGCCAGCAGCTCCTCGTTCTGATCGGCGCCATGCTCAAGCAGGATGTCGATGGCCTGATGGCCACGCTCCTCGATTGGACCGGCACGTCGAATCCGGACCTGAGCAAGCTGGAACAGTCCGCCCAGAACTTCGTGCAGGCTCATTCCTCGATCCCGCTCAATCTCGGGCTCGTGCTCACCGACTTCATGACCATGGCCCGCGAGAACGATCTCGCGATGCCGACCGATCTGGCGATCCTGTTTAAGGGGCTCGTCACCGCTGACGGCGTCATGCGCCAGCTCGACCCCGCTTTCGACCTGTTCGCCGCCGCCGGCCCGACCGTGCGGGCGAGCATGCGCTCGCAATTCTCGCTGCGCGGCCTGATGCGTAAGGCGGAATCGCTCGGGACCGGCCTCTACGGCGCGGCCTCCGAGCTGCCGACGCTGATCCATCTCATGCTGGTGCGCCTCAAGCAGGGGCGCGTCACCGTCGAGATCGAGCTGAAGGGGATGGACAAGCTCGTGCGGGGCATCGAGCGGGGGGCCGCGCGGGTCGCCGTCGGCCTCGTCGTGGCGGCGTTCGCGACACAGCTCGCGCCGCGGCTCATCGATCTCGGCACGCCGGCCTTCGTCATCATCGGGATGACGGTGGCGGTGCTCGGTATCGGCTGGCTGGTGTTGCTGAGCCGCGATCGTTGAGATCGACCGGGCGGTCCCGGTCAGCTGAACGGACGACCCGCTTCGAGTCGAAGGGCGCCGGGAATTCCGAGACGGATGGGCGCGCGGCCGCCGCCCAGGAGGGCGGGGCCGGTTCTGTCGCGGGGGGCGAAAGCCGGGTCTCAGGCGCGGATGACGGGCTTGGCCTTGAGGGCGGCGGCCAGCGCCTTGAGCTGGCGGTCGAGATCGGCCAGTTCGTTCAGGGCGATGGTCTTGTGCCCCGCCTTCACCGCGCGCTCGATGTCGCTGACCTGCGAGGAGGCCATGCGCTTCAATTCAATCGCGAGTTGGTCCCTGGTCATCGGCGCTCCTTTCGTCACCAGGCTCGATGGGCCGGTGATAGGGGCTCAGGCTTAACCGGGAGTTTTCTCCGGGGCTTTCGCGTTCACCGTTCCGATCGTTCCGGCCTGCCATCCATCACGCGGCCGAAGGCTTGAAGGGAGGGCGGATGCAGGCCGAACGGGCTTCATATCATGAGCAGGAAGGGGGAAGAGGGCGCTACGGAGCGCGCCGCCGCGGAGGCCGCCTTCGAAAAGACGCGCCGGGCCGACCGCGACACCAGCCGCATCCGCTGGCTGCGGGATCAGGTCACGCGGCTGCGCAAGCGCCTGCCGCTGCGGCGGCGCTTCTCCGGCGGGCTCGCGCATGGCGTAATGTCGGCGGTCGCTGCCATCGTCGCTTACCTGCCGACGCAGGTGCTCGGCTTGCGCGAAGGATTCTGGGCGGCGATCACCGCGGTCGCCGTCGCGCAGACTGAGTTCGGCGCGACCCGCTCCACCGCCCGGGACCAGTTCACCGGTGCCGCGATCGGCGGACTGATCGGGCTTTCCGCCTACCTGACCCTGGGACCGTCCCTGCCGACCTACGCGGCCACGGTCGTGCTCGCGATCCTGGCCTGCTGGCTCGTCAACGTGGCGAGTGCCTGCCGACTGGCCGGGATCACCGCCACGATCATCCTGCTGGTGCCGCATCTCGGGCCGGTTGAGCGGATGGCGGGATCGCGGGTGCTGGAGGTCGGCTGGGGTGTCTGCGTGGCGATCGGTACCGTCTGGCTTGTGACACGCCTGAACCGGAGGTTCGGGATCAAGCTCTGACGCTTGCAGATCAGCCTTTCGAACGTCACCCCCCAGGCGGCTTTCGCGGGGCAGTGCGGCCGATGAAGAGAGCAAGTCGCTCATCGTAGGATCGGATGGTTTCGAGAGCCTGCGACAGGGGTTCGCCACACCTCAGCAGGCGATGAAACAGGAGATGGATGAACAGACCCGCATCGGCGCCGTCCGGATAACCGTCCGGTCCGATCACGCAGTGCGACCCGTTCTCCAGAAATGCCGATGCGAAAGCCTGCGAGCCGGACAGACAGGCGGTGCTGACGATGCTCGTCCCCGGTAGATCGGCATGCTGCGCGATCACCTCCGGCGGCATCGAGCCGTCTCTGAGGGAAGCCGTATCGATACTTTCCCTGAAGGCCCCGAAGATCAAGCCCCTTTTCGTCGCCATGGGCGCAGATCACGATGTAGGGCGGCGCGGTTACACCTTGCCCTATGACCCGTAGGAAATCGCCGGGCGTCCCGATCAGGTGCAAAAGCACGGCGGCCCCGAGGGATTCGAGGAGCGCGCGTATCAGAAGCGCTTCACCGCCATCACCGATGGCGACCACGGCCACCGGCGTGCGCGGCCGAAAAAATGGCCTGATCGATCACCATCCGGAACACCCTTGTCCGTGAGGACAAAACTTGTGGCGGCCGACTAGAGCTGTTACCGATCAGGTTGGGTCATATGCGTCGTATCCGGCCGCTGTGAGGCAGTTGCGACAGGCTTTTGGCGTGAGGCTGTCGAAGGCGGATCGGATCGCCGCTTTCAGGTCTGGAAACGTCCGGGCCGCGGCTTTGCGCAGGTCGGCTTTAAGCTTGGCGAACACTTGTTCAATGGGGTTGAAGTCCGGCGAGTAGGGCGGAAGATAGAGCAACTTGGCGCCCACCGCCTGGATCGCCTCCCGGACGCCGGCCACCTTGTGGGCGCCGAGGTTGTCCATGATCACCGTATCGCCTCGCTTCAGCACGGGCACCAAGGTGTCGGTGACGTAGGCTCGGAAGCGTTTGCCGTTGGTGGCTCCGTCGAATAGGGCCGTGGCCGCCACTCCGTTGGTGCGCAGGGCGGCCGTGACGGTGGTCGTCTTCCAATGTCCGTGCGGAACGGCGACCCGGCAGCGCTCGCCACGCGGCGCCCAGCCGTAGCGGCGCACCATGCTGGTGGTGGTCGCCGTCTCGTCGAGGAAGACCAGCTTGTCCGGGTCGAGTTCGTCCTGGGCCTCGAACCAGTCCTCGCGCTCGGCCCTCACATCCAGCCGCTGCTGCTCGGCGGCGTGGAGCGTGTTTTTTTGTGCGTGACGGCGTGGCGCCGGAAGAAGCGCGACAGGCCGCTCTCACTGGTGGAGATGCCGCGCTCGGCCAGCAGCGCTCGCAACTCCGACAGGATCCGGGTCGGCTGCTCCGCGCGCAGGCGCAGGATCAGGTCGGCATGGGCTTCCACCTGCTGCGAGCGTCGGTCGCCGCCCTGCGGCTTGGCCGCCACCCGGCCTTCCCGCTCGAAGCTCTCCTGCCAGCGGATGGCGCTGGCGGGACTGACCCCGAACCGCGCGCCGGCCTGACGCCGCGAGGCGCCCTCGGACACGGCCTTCACCACGCGCTCGCGCAGATCCGATGACAATGGTGATCCCATCGATCCTCCTTTCGAGGAACACAGGGAATCAGATCACGTCTCATCAGGGAACCCCGACCGACTCACAGCGGTCGGTAACAGCTCTAA
>NZ_SRHQ01000063.1:0-4722 GCF_004683995.1 Methylorubrum sp. Q1
GATTGGGAGCAGTTGCAACGGAGAAGCCCCAGTTGCCCAATGTCAAAGATTGGCGGCTAGCAATCAATCCAACGTATCCACCAACACCATCACTTCCATAGGCCGTAATGCTGGTGCCCTCACCGCCAACATTGATTGAATTGCTGGCAGAAATACCATTAACAACGGCTTGACCGAATATGCCAGCATATATATTTGCATTTTTCTCGAGATTTATCGTATTTCCGTGGCCAAATACATTAAGAGACGAATCTTTAAAGGCGTAAATATGCGAATTACTAGCAAGTATTTCCTTGTTTTTTCCAGAATGATGTATGTTGAAGATCCCATTCATATTTGAATAATCAGTGAGAGATATAATAATATTATTTGCTGAAACTATTTCAATTTTTTCTTGCTGACCGGCAGACGCAGTGTCGATTACAGTCGTAACAGTCCCGTCATTGTTATTAAATTGATTGAGTGTCTGATTTCCATTGAATTTTATGAACTCACTATTGGTAGTAGGTAATTGCAACAATAGCCCTGGGGCCCATTTTGAACTGCTATCAAACGGAATAGATATTCCAGCTTTTCGTAAAGCTGTTCCAGCAACGCTATTAGAATTCTGCCACCCGGGTGAATATGGAACGCCTAATGTAGAAATACTATGGTAAGTTTCCAAAATTGTGTTCCATTGAGATGAAAGATTAGTGCCCTGAGATAAAATTTTTGTTTGATATGGTATGCCACTGTCTTTATCAATCATCGTCGGGTTTGACGGGTCATTTATATCGAATTGTTCAGTCTTATAGCCTAAGACGCCGTATGCTGTAGCTCTTCCTTCTACGGCGTCCTTCGAGGCACCAAGGGATGTAGAAGCATCTGGCGACGCTGGAATTGTTGGGCCAGCACTTGTATAAAACGATTGACCTCTATTGTTTATATAAACAAGAGTTATATGGTACGCACCATCATACATGGTTGGAACATTTGTAACTTTATTGTAAACGGCCAGAATTTGTTCAGACATAATCGTTGTCCTTTACAGGATGGTAAGATCTATTGTGGTTCTGGTACGCAAAACTTTAAATTCGGAGTTTTCTTCTATTGCAAAAATATCTATGTAAACCATTATATTGGCATTATATCTATTTTTTAGTAGAGTTGAAGACCTATAAATTTTTTCTTTAGTGTTTTTATTAGTAACTTTAAATATAACTAGGCTATTAAGCCCGGATCTTGTGATTTCGTCGGATATTTTGTTGAAATTGTATCCGAGATTCAAAAAAATTTGATCTGTTGCGGCAGTAATATCTTCGTTTATTATCACTCGTTTTTCACGTACGACCTCTTCCAGTTTGTTTATTATTGTAGAATAAAGTGTATTTTTTCTCGAACTGTTTACTTGCGCTAAATGGATGCTCGGCTTGATTATTTCAATTTTTACTTGTAGATCTGATATAAGGATGGAAATAACTGAAACTAATGCCGGAGAGATCGAAGCCATTTGTACCTCTCGGTAGAAGATATGCTGACCTTCGCGCCGATAGAGAAAGGAGGGGGGTAAAGATCAGCAAGATAGCATCGTGGTCTAAGGTATCTTTCATAGAGCCTTGTGCATGTCATGCTGCTCAGCGTTGCTACGGCTGAACTGACATACCGCAAATTGTTATCGAAGCAAGCTGCTTTATTTGTAAGCAAAACGAACGTTTTCCTGACAATCGGCAGCGGCGCCTTTCTAGCGCTGCGAAACGGCCCCGCTTGTGTAAGGAAAATATGATAGGTAATCTATTGTTCGGATAAGGGTATTGCGAGACAATCCTGACATGCTCGTCGGATATGCCCGCGTCTCGACCCAGGATCAGAACCTGGACCTGCAGCGCGATGCGCTGACCAAGGCCGGTTGCGAGCGGATCTTCGAGGAGAAGAAGAGCGGCAAGGCTGGGACCAAACGCCCGGAGTTCGAGGCCGCCCTCGCCTATCTCCGTCCCACAGACGTCCTGGTGGTCTGGAAGCTCGATCGCCTGGGCCGCTCCCTCGTCGAGATGATGCGTACGATCGACGGTCTCCGGATCAAGGAGATCCACTTCCGCTCCCTGACCGAGCAGTTCGACAGCGCCACTGCCCACGGACGCTTCGCCCTGCAGATGCATGGGGCCATGGCTGAGTACTTCCTCGACCTCAACCGCGAACGCACCATGGAAGGCTTGAAGGCTGCCCTCGCTCGCGGGCGTAAGGGCGGCCGGCCCAAATCCCTCTCGGAGGGGGACCTCGAGGTAGCGCGCGCCCTTCTGGCTGCCGGCAACATCTCCGTGGCCGAGATCGCCAAGCGCCTCGGTATCAGCCGGGTCACCTTCTACAGCTACTTCCCGCAGGCACGGGCACGCAGCCAAGCGCGCGCTGCGGACTGAGCTGATGCCGATCCGCCCGCACAACCGCTTCTTCTATCCGATCGATTGGCGCGAGCTGTCGGAGGTGATCCGGTTCGGCCGTGCCAAGGGCTGCTGTGAGCAGTGCGGCCGGCCGCACGGGCAGTTGGTGTTTCACCTCGGAGATGGCCGCTGGTGGGATGCCGCCGGGCAGACCTGGCGCAGCGGCAAGGGGCGTTCGCTCAAGCTGAAGCCGCTGGGATGCCTGTCGGCCACCACGGTGATCGAGACCACCCGCGTCTATCTGGCCTGCGCCCACCTCGACCACGATCCGGGCAACAACAATCCGAAGAACCTCAAAGCGCTCTGTCAGCGTTGCCACATCCTGTATGACCGTGACGAGCATTGGCGCCAGCGTAAGCTTACATATCAGCTGCGCAGAGCACTCGGTGATCTGTTTCTGGGCCCATACACATAGCTGACGCGCTTCGATTAGCCGAGGGTATAAGTAAGCCCCAACAATCGATGCAACTCTCTTGCATTGCGCTCGCAAAGCAGCTGGATTAGGGAGAGCGGCACCCCCGTGCATATAATCTCTAGTAAATTCATTTAGAGAGCGTAGATCGGAAATCTTATTGTACATTGGATCTTTGCTACCAGCTTCTTCAAATTGATTTGTCATTTCATCTAGCATAACCAGCGGAGCAAAGCGGCCTGGGAACCTTGCGCGCATATAATCTTCCAATGCGGGAGGTGGCCTTCAAATTGAGATCGAACTGTAGATTTATATCAAGCATTGTCGCGGATAAATTCGCAATATAGACCATCAAATTCCAACAATAGCGATCCCGTCTCAGTAAAAAAGAAAGTAGTATATTCAGTCTTTGGAGCCGATGGCTGGGTAGTTACAATTTTATTAACGGACACATAATAGGATAATTTAATTATCTGATCCGCTTCATCGCATTCGATCTTATAGATTAAGTTTCCATCTTCATAGAATTTAACTTTTACCCTCCCAAACCTCAACATTGCTTGATCATCTTCGGCATTGATAAGCCATCTACCAATCAGCCTCAACTTTCAGCCTCCAAATTTTTTAGTTTCATTAGAAATCTTTGCCTTTGTAAATTTGTGAGGCCGGGAGACTGGCCCGTCTCCCAAAGCTGGATCAATTCCTTATTGTCAAAAAATTTTTCAACATACGGCACTGCATTACAAAATATTAACTCCGATAACTATGGATTTTATCTAATAACTATTCAATGTAATCTTCGAATTCCCACTTTCCATATCTGCCTAATCTCTCGGCAGCTTCCTGCCAACTTGAGGCCGCGCAATTTAATGCGATATCAATTAGGAATTTTTTTATAACGTCAATGTCAAATCTGGTCGTAATCAAGTAATGTCTCCCCGAAAAAATGCCATTATTAGCCTCTAACTCGATCCAAGATGGGTTGCACACCAATATATCGAATGATTCGTCTCCTTCTTGACCATGGATTCCATACATTGCTTGTATCAAGATACAATATGGATCATTTTTGAATTCCTCTTCAAATTCAATAATATCTTTATCCGGAGAATGGATGCGTTTTAGTTCTGGGATTACTAATTTCATGGAAAGATATCCAAATGTCCATTGATTTGCCGCTGACCACCTGGTCGCAACCTTTGTTCAAAATTTGCCTGCGTTTTGCCAATCCTCGGCTTATTTGAAGGCGGTCGGTATTGACGGAGTCCGTCGGCGCTTATGAGTGTTGTGCCATCCGTGGAAGAAACTCTATGCCCTGGCCCCACCCATGATTCACCCAAGCGCTGAGCATCTTGTGCCGTCAGATATGGAATACGAGTACTAGACAGCATCGGAGGTAGACCATGAGCGTTAAAGAGAGAAAGTTTTCAATCAATATTGAAAAAATTGATGAAAAAAATTCTTCTAATATTATTTTTGACTATAATTTGAGGCCAAATGTTTTGATCGGCAACGATATGTTTCCAGGTAAAATAATTTCTGACGGCGCAAATGGACTATCAAAAGGGTCGGCATTAGCAATCGCTATTTTGGACTCGGATACAAAACCTGCAAATATTATAAAAGGGATTCAAATTGAATTGAGAGATGGTCCGATCAAGACGTTATGCACTGGAATATTAGATATAGTAATCGAATAATTCCGACGCAATCAACAAATTCGATCAATCGAACCGGAAAATGAAATGCAATGTCGCTGCGCGCAGGCGAGCCATACATATCCCTGCCCTAGTGGTCTGAGTTGGAAGTTTCCTTGCGGTTTTGTCGCGCGAGCACCATGTGGCGGCCTTCTACGAGGAGGTCGCTACGATGGCCCGTGGTCCCAAGCCAGCGCAG
>NZ_SRHQ01000064.1:0-4400 GCF_004683995.1 Methylorubrum sp. Q1
TTTCTGCCCCGTTTTCCCTTCGAGCCGCGGGCGGTTTTCGCCTGTCCCGGAACCATCTGTCCCCGGCTCGCGATTGGCTCGACGGTTTCTCGATCCGTGAGAGCCTGAGGGTATGCCGAAGCGCGTCGCCTCTTTGTCCGGCAGTCAGAGTGATGGGGGTCGATCCCTCTGAGAGCGGTCCAGGCTGCGGCTGCCCCCTCCTTGAGGTGAGGTCGTGCTTCACGCGGAGCACGACCTCATCCCTCTTTATCGTCGGGACCTGAAGCTCCCGCTGCGGCTCAGGCTCTTGAGGATGCCCTTGATCTCGGCCCGACGCTCGCCTCGCGAGTGGGCGTAGATCGACTCGTCGCGCAGCTTCTGCTCGATCTCGTAGTCAGAGAGCCCGGCCCGATGCAAAGCCGCACCAAGCCGGAAGAAGGCGGCATGGCCGTCTCCCCGCGAAGCCCTGCGCCAACCTTGAACGGCCTTCTCAACGAGGTCTGCTCGGCGACCGGCACTGGATCGGGCCTGCTCCGCGGCGAGCGCATCGCGGATAGCCTGAAGGCTCTCGCTGACCCGGACCTTCTCCGACGCCTTCCCCGGGACCTTGGGGGGTGCTGGTTCGGGGGCGGGAGCGGGCCTCATCGGCTCGGGTTCAGGGCGCAGGTCGAGGATGCAGTGCTCGATCCAGGCCACCAGATCGAGCGGACCGCGCTTCGGATCAGCCTCGCCGTAGTCGATGAAGAACGAGTCCGCCGGGTCCTTGGCCTGACAGGGCAGGTAGAACATCGAGGCCGCGTTGAACTTGCCCTCGTCGAAGCCGTGGCAGAGGCGCGGCTTGGCGTCGGAGCGCTTCGCCTGCTTCTCGATCTGCCTCTTGCCCCAGAGGCCCGCTCGGTTCAGCACCTTCACGATCTGCGCCAGGATCAGCCCCTGCACCTCCATGCTCATGGCATGACTGGTCGGGATGAAGGCACGCCAGCGTGGCGCCGCCGTCGTGGACGAGGCCGTGTTCCAGACCACGATCCGCAGATAGGGGAACAGGTCGGCAAAGGCGGCGTGCGTGAGGTCACCGCCGTCGTTGTCGAGCCAGATGCCGCGCAGATGCGTGACGTTAGCAAGGCCGTGGAACGTCTCGCTTGCCTTGTCGGGATCGAAGTGGGCGGGCGAGAACACGCCCGCCTCCTCCTTCGGGACCACACGGGTGTGCAGGTCGCGCAGGCCAGCGATGAACACGTCGTCGTCCTCGTGATCGACGTGATCGAGCGGGAGCCGATCATACGTCGCCCGGAAGACGGTGCCGCTGGTCGCAGGCGCCGAAGGCGACGCGAACGGCGTCACGATATCTCCTTTAAGGTAAGGGTTTTCGTCACGCGCGAACTCGCGCATCTCGGCTCGCACTTGCTCCACGAACTGCGGGTAAGTGCCCCGGATGAACGAGGTCCCGTTGATGGCGTCGAGTTCGGCCAGGAGCTTGCGCTTCTCTCCCTCTCTGTAGGCCCTGGCCTTGGCGGCGTCGTCGGCGTGCCGCCGCGGCCGACCGGCCTTGCCCTTGCGCGGCAGCATGCCCGTGCCCGGCAGCGGTTCGACGATGGCGCCGGGGAACAGATCGGCCAGCCAGTCGGCCGTGTCCCGGTCCATGACGATCACCCGCTTCGGGTTCTCATCCGCGGGGTTGCGGATCGAGCAGCGCATGACCGCCTGATAGACCGCCGTTCGGTAGCAGCCCGTGCGCAACTCCTCGCCCGAGATGCCGCGCGTCTCCATGAAGTGGAAGTGCACGGGAGGCGGGTTGAGCGCCGAGACCACCACCACGTTGTGGTAGCCCTGGAACGAGTTCAGCCCGTGTGGGGTGTTGGGCAGGCGCTTCGCCCCGGCCAGCCCGAAGAAGTTGTCATCGAGGTCCTTGTTGCCCATCCAGACAAAGGGCTCCGAGCCGAGCAGGCTGCCGATCGCCTCCTTCACCCGGCGCAGGACCGTGGTGGAGACGCCCTTCTCGTCCGTCACCGAACGATCCCGGAACCGCTTCGACCACGCCTCCTCGGATGCGTAGAAGATAGTGATGCGCTCGCCATGCTCGTGCTCGGTGTAGCGCAGATCGGCCCGCAGCCCTTCCTCGACTGGCCGGATCGGGACGCCCTTCGCCGTGAGAAGGCGGAAGAACGTCGTCTCCGTCATGCACGCCGAGGCGAAGGTGGCCGTCGCAAAGCCGTAGAACAGACTTGGCTCCATCAACGAGTAGGTCGTCAGCGAGGCGCCAGCCTTCTTGCCCTCGACCATCCGCTGGTAGCTGTCCTGCTTGGCGTAGACGGTCCAGTCGTCGGACAAGATGCGGGGACTGATGCCATTGAACAGGGCAAGGACGTCGTCCCCGCTCTGGTTACGCGCGATCTTCTTCAGGCTCACCGTGCATCCTCCTCGCCAGAGGCAACGTCTTGGCGAACCGCTTCCAGCCGTCCGTAAACCGACCCCATCGGAACAAGCGTGAGGTAAGGCAGGATCAGATGGTGCGTCTCGGGGAGCCTCAACTCCTGGAACTTGTCCGCCTCCAGCACCTCGTCCACGATGAGGTGCCAGTTCGCCTTCTCCTGAAGATACGGGACGCGCAGGAACGCGGCGTGCGTGACGAACAGAACCTCTCCCTGCTCGGGATCGGCGTCCTGGAAGTGCCGAACGATCTCAGCAACAACCGAGGTGCCGTCGAGGTCAACGTCACCGTGAAGGACCCGGTAGGGGTACGGCGGGTCGAGAGGCTGGAGTTCGTCCTCGACCGTCTTGTCGATGAGGTGCTTGGTCGGCTGGATGAAGAGGACCTTGCAGCCGCGGCGGGCGATCCGGTCGGTGTACCGTGCGAGCGCACGCGTCTTGCCCGCCCCCGCAAGGGCGTCAAAGTAGTAAAAGCACATGATGAATCAACCAAAAATTACATACTGAAGATGATGGCCGCTTGCGGGTGTTTGGAGAGCACCATGCCTGCGACAGCGTCGAGCGGAACATGCTCGATCGCGAAGCGTCACAGGCGGGAGCCATTCCCGCCAGAAGCCTGAGCCCTAAAGGCGGGCTCGGCGGGGCTTCTGCCGGACGGCAACCCTACAGGTCAAGGCCCTTTTTGCTCCTGATTCGTGCGAACCGCCGTCGCCCAGCATGAGCGCCATAACCGATCGGTCTGCGTCTCCCAGAAGCAGATTCGCTTGCGCGATTCCTGATCCGTGCTCCCCTCGATCCTTGGTCCGAGGATCAGCGTGAGGGTATCGGGTGGCAGGGCTCTATCGCCGCGGCGATGTCTGGTGGGTTCGGTTCAGGCGGAACGGCACCCACGTCCGGAAGAGTGCGAAGACGACGAGAAAGGCGGAGGCGCAAGCCTACCTAGAGCGTTTGCTCGCAGAGCAGGCGGGACGAGCGCGCGGTGATGCTCCGCGGCATCGCTTCGAGGAAGCCGTCGAGCGCTACTTCCAGGAAACGCGCGTCAGACCCAAAACTCTGAGCAGCTACCGGAGCAACAGTCGGACGTTGGCGCCGACGTTCAATCTGCTCCACCTCGACGAGATCACGCGCCGGGTCATCGCCGAGTTCGTCACCGCGAGGAAGCGGGCCGGAGTCACTGACACGACGATCCGGCGCGACCTCGCCTTCTTGAGCGTGATCTGCTCGGCCTGCGGGCGGTGGGGCTGGCTGGACACAAATCCGGTCACGGCCTTCGGTAAGCGCGGCCTACGCGAAGCTCGTCCGCGAACCCGTTTCCTGACGCAAGCTGAGTTCGATCGGCTCCTAGCCGTGGCATCGCCGAGCTTGCGCCCGGCGATCATCCTCGCTGTCGAGACCGGCATGCGTCGTGAGGAACTGTTCGGCCTCACGACCACCGCCATCGACCTGAACCGGCGGGAGGTCCACCTGGAGCGCACCAAGACGGGGGCGCCGCGTCGAGTGCCGCTCTCGGACAACGCCATCAAGACCATCAAGGGCCTGCTAGACGAGCCCGGCCGCCCCCGCTCGTCGTACCTTTTGTGCAAGGTCGATGGCTCGCGCTACTGCGACATGAAGAAGGGCTTCGGCGGGGCCTGTCGTCGGGCCAAGGTCACCAACATGCGGTGGCACGATCTCCGCCACACCTTCGCAAGCTGGTACGTTCAGCGCGGCGGCGACCTCTACCGTTTATCGCGCATCCTCGGGCACTCCGGCCTCCAGATGACCGCCCGGTACGGGCACCTTCGAGTCGAAGACCTGCACGAGGAGATCGGACGGGTGGCACAAAACCGGCCACAGGAGCGTCTGATCCGATCGACAGAAAAGGCCGGAAACGACCATCCGCCAGAGGCTCACGAACGTCAAAACACTCAATAAACCAGAGAGTTAGAGCGTTCGACAAGCCATGGTGAAGTGGTGAGCGCGCTGGGACTCGAACCCAGGACCTACAGATTAAA
>NZ_SRHQ01000065.1:0-3994 GCF_004683995.1 Methylorubrum sp. Q1
GGCCGGGTTTCGGCCGGGCCCGGAATGCCAACATGCGCAACAAGCACGTCGGGGCCTTTGAGCTGCGCCGCATAGATCGCGCGGGTTACGAACGTAGAGGACGGGGTCGGCTCCGCGTAGAACCGGCCCTAAGTGTGCGTTGCGTTGGGCATGGCATTTCTCACGGTTGCCGCACGATCGCGGCGAGGGGGAATTTTCGGGGCTGTAAAAAAATCGGCGCCCAAAAGTGACCCACCTGCGGACGCCGGGCAGGATCAGGCAGCCTCGCCCTGCAGAGCCGACAGGACTTGCTTCGCGGCGTAGCGCCCCGCGTTATTCAGGTGTCGCTGCCAAGCGCCAGCGGTCGGCGCCCAGCGGAAGCCATTCGACTTCAGCACATCGCGCACCGCCGGGTCAGGCTTGCCGGGGAACGTGAGTTGGATGCGCGCTGCGTCCGGGTTCTCGGTGATGGTGAGCACGCCGGCCGTGGTGTTGTGGGTCGTCTCGACGGTGCCGCGCTTCTGGTTGGCTTCCAGGGCAGCGAGGCGCCCCTCTAGGCGCTTGATTTCGGCCAACTCACCCGAGAGTGAGAAGCTGGCGAAACCAACGGGGAATCCTTGCGGCGGAGTGACAATCTTCAGGCAGGTTTCGAGCTTGAAGCCCGTCGCGCCCTGCACCGCCTCAGCGAGCGCGGCCCTGTCGTCGGTCTTTGCCGCCCGGATCGCCGCGTTCGCAGCCTTCATCAGGGCGTGCATGTTCCGGCGCTTCTCGATCTTGGCGCGGATCAGCGAGATTGCGTCCGGGTGATTGGCGCGGATCGCATCGCCGGGCGCGCCGTGCGGCCACGCCGTGCGCTCGATCGACCTGAGCGCGGAATCCATGTGCGCCCGGATCACGTCATGCGCCTTGTCGCGGCTCGCCTGGCGCTTCTGGTTGCGAGCCGTCGGAAAGTTGGCCGGGCCAACGATGAACCACGACATGCACCGTGATTCCATGGCCCAAGCGCGCCGATACAGCTCGACGTGCCGTCGGGCGAAGCGCTCAGCCTCGGCGGGCACATCAACTGCGCCGCCCTCGCTAGCGAGCTTGTCGAGGCGCCCGGCGAAGTAGTTCAGGCTGTTGCAGACATCGGCCAGGGCGAGGCGGGCGCGCCGATCCGGGAAATGCGTGACGGCATCGAAGCTGCGAGAGATCTCGGCAACGCTGATGGCGGCGGCATACTCGCCGGCCGAGATCGTCAGAACGGTTTCGGTGATGGTCGTAAGCTGGGCCATCGTGGTGCTCTCGAATGCGCCGCACGATCGCGGCAGGATGGAAGGGCAGTAGGAATGCGGAGGATGGCCGCGCACAGGCGCGGCCGCGTTCGGCAGGGATCAGCGGGCGGAGCGGAGAAACGCCTCCTTGGCCGCGATGCGCTGGCGCCGAGCCTTGCGGAACACCCGCTTGCGGGCATCGGCCCACGCACGCCGCAGTTCGGGAATGGTCATCGTGCCATCGAGGAAACCGGCCGGAATAGTGGTCGTAGTCATCGGTGAAGATCCTGGCTGCGCCTCACCATCGAGGCTTGATCTGGCGGGCTGTACGGCGCCCCGCCCCTGCGCTACCTTCGGGAGTGAGGACGACGGAGGCACCCGCCGCCCTCTGGCATCAGCCCTTACGAGCTAAGCCAACTCCAGAGACTGAACCCGACGGCGAGGCGGATCCGAAAGGACCACTCGCCGTTTGGCTTTCTGGAGATTGCCAGAGAGAGAACCATCTCTCGCACTCCCGGCCGCAGCCGGCCGCGTGCGGCCATTCGCGGGGTGGCTGGTCAGGCGCACCGTGCGAGGCCAGCCAGAGCCGGGCCCGAGGCGCTGCGTCCGATCAGGGATCGAGGAACGCGCCGGCAGCAGACAGGGCCACGCACAGGCCCGCCGCGGCGAAGATGAAGAGGCAGGCGAGCATCACGCGCACGCCTCATCGCTCATGCACGAGACCATGCGCCCCGGCTTGTAGGCGTCCAATCCAGACGGGCCGATGTAGTTGCAGGCCTCGCGCAACAGGCCGGTATCGCGGCCGCTGGCCCACAGCTCGCGGAGCTTCGCACGCCAAGTGCGGCCCTCCATTTCAGCGAAGCAATCGACGCGCGTGATGACTTCGGCAGGAGCGTCGCACGGAATGCCGCCCGCCTTCGCCTGTTGTTGCTGGCACGGTTGCGGGACCATGGCGCTGAGCGCCTGGTAATGCGCAAGAGCCGCTTCGGGCGTGTCGTGCCAGTCGGACACCACAGAGCCGCGGCCGGCTCGATACTGGCCGCATCCGACGATGATCTAAGGGGCATCCGCCGGCGCGCCGACCACAGACGCTGCAGCATCGACGTTGGACGAGGGGGCCGGATCGAACCGGGCCACGATGCGCGCCGGGCTCATGCCGTCCCGCAGCTCGCGGCAGACATACAGCGGAGCGCCCGCTTGGTTGAGGTTCAGCACAACGTGGGTACGGCCGGTGGCATCGGCTTCGCGACGGGCCATCGCCTCGACGCGGGAGAGAGGTGCAGTGCTCATGGGAGGGATCTCAGGTCGGAGCCTCACAATTGAGGCGCATCCCGAAGATGAGGCCGCACATTCGGCCTGTCAACAGCCATTCGAAGTAATCGCTAAATAAAATTGCACAGAACCTAGCGCACAGACAGGCAAATCAAAGAATACGTTCGGCTAGCACGCCCGCTAGAAAGCACACGAGGCTAAGGGGTGGCTGGTTTCGATTAAGAAAACAGCGAAAAAGGACACGACCGGCAGTGGCGGTCACAATCCGCGACTTTCTTCGCGAAAAATCTGAGCGGCGTTACTTGCGGCCCGTTTCGCGTTCGCTTGGGGCCTGAAGGCGCGAAACTCGTTGGGGCCGTATGGGCGAGTACGCTCTATCAAACGGGAAATCGGCTCATCCGGGCGTGGACGCCTTTACTTGATGAGCATTCGGCGCCAGTTTCGCGGCGTGCCTCGATTGTGAGGCGGTGACATAGAGACAATCATGACCAAGAACGAACTCGCGTCCGCCGTGGCGAAGCAGGCCGGCGTGACGAAGGCCGTGGCGCAGTCGGTAATCGACGCGCTGGGCGACCAGATCAATGTCACGGTGCGCAAGGGCGAGGAGGCAGTGCTTCCGGGCGTCGGGCGTTTCTCGCGTAAGCAGCGGGACGCGCGGGTCGGGCGCAATCCGCGGACCGGCGAGACGGTGCAGATCGCCTCGAAGCGCGTGGTGGCGTTCAAGGCCGCCAAAGAATTCCGCGACGCGGTGGCGTGATGCCTCGTCGCGATCTCCACATCCACGCCTACGAGCACGGCGGGTTCGCGGTGTTCGCCCATTCGCAGTCGGTCTTCGGCCCAGGCCGGCCACCGCTGGCAGCGTTCAACACCCTCGGTGAGGCGCTCGGCTTCATCCAGAAAGAGATGGCGCCACCGAGATCAGTTCCGCGCGATCAGGAGCCTCCACCGCGCCGAGAGATGCTGCCCATTTGACCCATCACGGCCGCGACGGTCATCCACCGCGGCCGTCCCTCATTTCCGGGGAGCGAAATGTCTGATCGCGATCTGGTCGCTGCCGCACTGGCCGCTTTCCCGGGCTCCTATGTGATCGAGGAGCGCCGTAATCGACCGGCAGGCGGCGTCCGCTACGAGGGGCGCATCACCCGCCCCATGCTGCAGGCTGAGCGCGGCACGCTGTTCGTGTTCGGCGACAATCTCCAGCGCCGAGGGCGCGGCGGGCAGGCGGCGGAAATGCGCGGCGAGCCAAATGCGGTCGGCATTCCGACGAAACGCGCGCCGAGCATGGACGATTCCGCGTTCTTCACCGACGCGGATTTCGATGACTTTCGCGACGCGGCTGCGCCAGCCTTCGCCCTGTTGCGAGCACATGCTGAGGGCGGCGGAGCGATTGTCTGGCCGGCCGATGGCGTCGGCACGGGTCTAGGTGTTTGATCCCTCGGTGTGGTGGTACGATTGAGCATCACGCGGCGAGGGATGCGCTATGGGCCAAA
>NZ_SRHQ01000066.1:0-3115 GCF_004683995.1 Methylorubrum sp. Q1
GCTTCGCGATCCCCGCCGAGACCGTGCAGACGGTGGTCGATCAGCTCCGCACCGATGGCAAGGTGGTGCGCGGCTATCTCGGCGTGCAGGTTCAGCCTGTGACCGAGGACATCGCCGAGGGGCTCGGCCTCGACAAGGCCAAGGGTGCGCTCGTCAACGACGCCGAGAGCGGCACGCCGGCGGCCAAGGCGGGCCTGAAATCGGGCGACGTGATCGAGTCGGTCAACGGCGTGCCCGTGAACAACGCTCGCGACCTGTCGCGGATGATCGCCGGCCTCAAGCCCGGCACCGAGGTGAAGCTCGCCTATCTGCGGGGCGGCAAGAGCGAGGTGGCCACCGTCGAACTCGGCACGTTGCCGGGCGATAGCAAGGTGGCGAGGCGCGGCGACGACGCGCCGAGCGGTCAGGCCCGGCTCGGCCTCAGCCTCGCGCCGGCGAACGATGCCGGCCTCGGCGACGAGGGCGTGGCGGTGATGAATGTCGATCCCGACGGCCCGGCTGCGGCCAAGGGCATCGCGCAGGGCGACGTGATCCTGGATGTCGGCGGCACCAGCGTCTCGAAACCCTCCGACGTCCAGGCACAGATCCGCGCCGCCGAGTCGAGCGGCCGCAAGGCGGTGCTGATGCGGGTGAAGAGCGCCAGGGGGCAGACCCGCTTCATCGCCGTCCCCCTTTCCAAGGAGGGCTGATCCGCTCCGGACCGCCCTGTTCGGCGGCGTTCGCCTCAATGCCGACAGCATTGCAAGTGAGCGGGAGTGTGATTTTCCATCCCGCCCGTCATCAGGACAGTATACCGATGGTCACGGGACGCTGCTTCCGACAGGGCGAGGCTATCCTGCACTCAAACCGAATCGGCGATCTGACCGCTCTTGCCATGCAATCCGGCGCGGCTCATATCTTTTAAGTTGCAACCGCCCGGAACTTCGCCAAGCGACGGCCGTTCGATCTATAGTTGGGACGTCAATTTTCGACGGCATGCTCGTCCCGGGAATCCCCTCACATAAGAGGGCTCCACTTATCTTCGTGTTTGGCCCGGTTGACCCTGCCGATTTGGTTTATGGGCCTCAATCAAACGACCAAGACGATCTTCAAGCCGCATCAAATCACAAGTCGCCATCATTTGACATTGGCACGACCGGCGATCGGCCCATCGCACCGAGATCTGTTGGCCGGTCAGATCGCCAGACCTCGGCATTCCGAAGTTCGACGAGAGACCGTCGATAGCATCAAGCTAAGGCAAAGGAGTTCATCATGCGCACAGGATCTTTGAAAACCTACCTGCTGCCTGCCATTGCGGTCGTCCTATCCGCCGGTCTCGTTCAAGCCGAAACCTCCAGCGGGAAGAGCGCCGATAAGAATCAAGAAAAATTGGCGAGCAAGCCGCTCGAGAAAGTGACCTGCGAGGAGTTCAACGGGTTCGAAGACACGTTCAAACCAAAAGTCGTCGCATGGGCCGCAGGCTACAAACAGGGTCAGAAGAAGCCCGATGTGGTGGCGATCGACATTGCCGGGGTCGAAAAGGTCACACCCCTGATCGCTGAAGAGTGCAGGAAGGCGCCGGCTGCTTCCTTGTGGTCGAAGATCGACGGAGAGCTGAAGAAGATATTCTGACGCAGATCGGACGGCATCATTGAATGACCTCGGCGAGCGGGTACTTCGACAACGCTCAGCCGTCGATCATTCGGCCGATCGACCCGCTTCATCCCTTCTGCAGCGGGTCGAGTGCCGATGTCGGGGACCGACATCGATCCGCTCGATACTCAGACCCGTCCCGTCCAGGCCGCCGGACCGGCAGGCCTTGGACGGGGCCGATGAGTGTCTCTCACAAAACTCCCGCCGCGCTGGCATCGCCAGAACGAGAACGGTCAGAGACCGGGAGTTTTGTGAGGCACTCTGAAAGGGTCCACGGGGACCAGAGGAGCCGAGGATGAAGCGCGGTTCGAACGATCCTCCTTCCGTCGTTTCAGTCTCGTCCGAAGTGCCGCACAGGTTGGCAAGCGCGATGGAGGTTCGCCCATGATGAAGCGATTGATCTTCCTTACTGCGGCGCTTGCGACCAGCACGGTGACGCTCGCGCAGCCCCTCCCGCCGCCGCCCGGCCCTCCGCCGCCGCCCCCGCCGCCCTTGGTCTTGCCACCACCGCCCCCGCCGCCTCTGTCCCCGCCACCGCCGCCGCCACCGCCGGTATTGCCCCTGCCGCCTCCACCTCCACCACCGCCTCCGCCACCACCGCCACCCGTATGACATGCCTGTGGTCTGACGAGGCGTTCACCCCCGCGCAGCACGACCAACCCGAGGGCGCCAGAGTTCATCCGAGGTCCTCGCGAACAGCAAACCATGCCGGCGCGGTTGTCCCGCGCCGGCATGGTTCGTGCGGACCGGCTTTCCCGCACGCATCCATCGGCCGTGTTGCGGACCCGCAGGCCGTGCGCCGTTGGAACCGGCCGCGATCTCCCGAAATGGCAAACCGGGCCGCGCCTTGCTCGGACTTCCGCGGCGATTGCCGCCGGCCTCGGCCCCCGCCCGACGCGCCGCCCTCGAACGCCGGCGGCCCGACACCCGGACGGCAATGCGGGAAGAGGTGCGGCTGCGCGCCTCCCACGAGCGCCTCCCACGAGCGCCTTGCAGGCCTTGGGGCGGACTTCAGTGCGTCGCACGATCCCGATCGGCAGCCAGACCGATATCCGAGCCCTTGACCGGCCCCCTGCCGGCCTGGGCAAGGGCGCGCTCCAACATCTGTCCATAAATCGGACGGCCGCCGAGCCATTGGGCCACGAGGCAGGCTGTCAGGCAGGCCGTCAGCATGGGCAGGACGAGCGCGTAGGCGGTCGTGAGTTCAAGCACCATGACCTTGCCCCCTGGCCTGCCCTCATTCTGAAGCTAGGGTCCGTCGATCAGGAGACGGACGATGAAGAAGAGCCGGTTCAGCGAAGAGCAGATCATCGGCATCCTGAAGGAGCAGCAGGCCGGGCTGCCGGTGGCTGAGATTTGCCGCCGCCACGGCATCAGCGACGCGACGTTCGACACGTGGCGCTCGCGCTACGGCGGCATGGAGGTCTCGGACGCGCGCCGCCTGAAAGCGCTCGACGAGGAGAACCGCAAGCTCAAGAAGCTC
>NZ_SRHQ01000067.1:0-2964 GCF_004683995.1 Methylorubrum sp. Q1
GAAGCAACATCTAAAATCTAGCCCTAATATTGCCAAGATTTTTCCTAAAATCAGTAAATTCTTTATTGTCCACCAAATCAGGAAATTCCTGAAAATATCCAAGATAACCTCTCAACATATTGAGCGCCTCAACGTTGACGCCTTCAACTTTAGTGGCATTATAGGATGCCGCCCGCATTCTTCTTCGCAAGTCACGCGGCGGCAACGCAACGTCATTCACAACAACACCGGTTACAACTTGCCTTGACCTTCGGCTTAGCACTCTGGTCTTTTTGTCATTAATCACGAGGCCATACATATCATTTAACAGTAAGGTCGCACAGGCAATCAACGATCGAATGCAATCTATCGAAGACCCGCTAATTGTAATGTCGTCCGCATATCTAGTGTAAACGAGCGACTGCTTCTCTGCTTCGGCACTCATTAGTTCATCGAAATTGTACAAGACAGAATTCGATAGTATCGGGCTTGTTGGGGCGCCTTGCGGAAGGACACCATTCAATGTTGCAAGTTTTGCAAGAGTTCTCGCGCTGGGCGCGTCAAGTCCAATAGAGGAAAGATGACTGTTAATATGCCTTTCAGTTATCGAACCAAAAAAATTCTCAACATCTATGCCTGCGACCCATTGTTTTCCGACGTGACACTGTGCGTTGGATAAAATTGATCTGTCGTTCCGAAATGAGTGAACGGCGTCATGCTGCGGAAGGACATGAAATATATAATCAACTATAAAGCGCTGAATTGTTTTCAAAAAAACTCTTGGCGCATGGATTTCACGTGCACCACCAGTCCGCTTCTTGATTGGAAAGGACCTGTAGTGTCTATCGGGCCGCACAATTATCTGCGATATCAGCCTTGGAGTTAACCCTATCATCAATGCAAGATTGACTGCATCCGGCTGAATAGCACGTCCACTCGCCCTACGTGCCAGATTTACTTGGGTCGCGTCATTAAAAGAAAGGAAATTTATGAAAGTGTCGCGCGAGGAGGACGACGAACCAGTTGTTTTAGTCAACTGCTTTGAGTACCGGGGCCAATGGGTGCGGCCCCGAGGAACCGAGGGGCCGCACTCATTGGCCCCGGTACCTTCTAAGGTCGTTCTTTGTAACAAGGGCGGTGAAACGCCGCCCGACTCCGTTGTCTGTTCCTCGCGCGACGTCAACTTCCTACCATTCCAGGCGTCGGCCAGCAAGAAGATACGTTCTCGGTCGCGTGACATCCGCTGTGACCTGGACAGGTACGAGTTGCCCTGTATCGTCAAGGAAAACAGATCAGGCTCACGCATTATGCGGATCAACTGCCCTACATTCGCAGCTTCCACCAAGTAGCTATGCAGATCATTCTCCGATGGCAAAGCGCCAGCATTCTCGAAAACATGCTCCATATAGTATAGTAATTCCCCGGAAGCTACTGGCTGGAGCACGCCCACTGCCCAAAGGATAAAGCCACGATTTAGCGTGACAGTCATTTCGAGGCACCTCTCCTGCTTCCTCTTTTATCTATTGTGTAAAAGCTTCTCCTGCTCCGCAGACGATCGACAATCAAATTAACATCGTACTCCTCGAAGGCGGCAAAGTCTGCTTTACCCGCCCCTTCGATGATCGCATAGGCCCCATTTCGAAAGAACGCTGATGATGTCGAGTGCTTACTGTCAACTATAACAATGATATCGATTCCTTTTTTCTTGAACCTCGGCCCATTCGCAAGATTCCAACTCAAAATGCCTAATTCGCAGTACGTTCCAATGCTGTCGGCAACAACGACAACAGCGTTGCATTTGCCTTCAACGAAGTTAAACTCATCTAACGCGCTGTTTCCTGTCGAGACGATACGAGGATCACCTATTCCATCATCCTCTCCGAGGACTACTTCGAATTCATCGGCTATCAGAGCATCGCGAATCCTCGCGCCAAGCTTAGCCGAAGCACTGCTCGCGTCCGTCGTCACAGACGGCGCGCATAGTAGGACCACGAATGGCTTCTGCTCGGCTTCATTTGCTGCAACGGACTTGTGAGTCGCTATACGTGAAGCAAAACTACGCCGCTCGCGTTTAGCATTCGGGCTACCGTCAGTGGAACTTGCTGTGTCAGGCCGACTCGGTTCAGAAAGCGATGTTAATGTGCTGCAAATTTTGTTCTTAATAAGTACGTATATCTGATGCTCACGATTGGTTGGCTTGCAGATGTTCGTGTGATCTACATCAATTGGTGTAGCAAGAGCATTGTCAACTCCGGGATCGGAGCTTGAGCTTCCGACGACCATGCCTAGCCACTTCGTCGGCTTGCCTTCGGACAAAACGAGGTGATCTATCTTCCCGGCAGCGTACGTTCGATACCAATCATTCAAATCTCTCAGCCCCGGGTTATCTGCCTCCAACGACTGCGTGAGGGGAGATGTATTAATCAGCGCTCGAAATCTAACGCCTAGAGACGCAATCCTGGAGCCAAATTGAGGCGTTCCTAAAAATATGACAAGTTTTATGTTGTGTAGCACGCTTCTATATATCGGATCACGGCCAGCTAAAACTTCTATGCGCCTTATTACTTGTTTGATAATCAGTCCGCCAAGGCTATGACCAATCAGTATTAATGGTACAGAAATACACTCTCTATCTGCGGCAAGGATCGGTGCCAAGCTTGCCGCGATGTCCTCTCGGGGCATCGAGGTGGAAATCCAGTCGGAAATATTTGTATTGTAGCTAATTGCCGCTACTCGTACATCAGGTATATCAGCGCACAACCATAGCGGCCAGTATGGATCATTCTGATCTTCGGACAGCCATGTTTTTTCTGCGCTTCCAAGAAGGCCGTGGAAAAATATTATCTTGACCCTAACTTGCCCTTCCGGGCTGTTGTTCAAGTTATATAAGTTGGCCATTTAGATTTTAATCGCCACTACGCGCCTTCTCTGACCTTTTGCTCTCATTTTTTGTGTCTCAGCTTTGAGTGTCTTGCTCGTAGAACG
>NZ_SRHQ01000068.1:0-2485 GCF_004683995.1 Methylorubrum sp. Q1
CCGGTGGGCGACGACGACGCAGATGCCGCCGCGCTGCCGCACGCCGAGGATCGCCTGCGTCAGGGCGTTCTCGCCCTCGCTGTCGAGGTTGGCGTTGGGCTCGTCGAGCACCACGAGGAAGGGCTCGCGGTAGAGGGCGCGTGCCAGCCCGACCCTCTGGCGCTGCCCGGCCGAGAGCCCCGAGCCGCCCTCGCCGATGCGGGTGTCGTAGCCGTCGGGCAGCCGCAGGATCAGCTCGTGCACGCCCCCCGCCTTGGCCGCCGCGATGACCGCCTCGGACGGTGCGCCGGGCTCGAAGCGGGCGATGTTCTCGGCGACCGTGCCGGCAAACAGCTCCACCTCCTGCGGCAGGAAGCCGATATGGGGTCCGAGGTCGCCGCTTGACCATTGATCGAGCGCCGCGCCGTCGAAGCGGACCTTTCCGCGCACGGGGGGCCAGACGCCGACGAGCGCGCGCACCAGCGAGGACTTGCCCGAGGCCGAGGGGCCGATGATGCCGAGGCTCTGTCCGGCGCGGAGGCCGAAGCTGACATCCTGCACCACGAGGCGCGGCGTGCCGGGCGGGGCGATGCTGGCGGCCTCGACGGTGATGGTCTCACTCGGCGCCGGCAACGCGTGCGGCCGCTCGCCCTGCGGCATCCGGGCCAGCAGTTCGGACAGACGGTGCCAGCTCTGGCGGGCAGCAACAAAACCCTTCCAGTTGGCGATGGTGAGTTCGGCCGGCGCCAGCGCACGGGAGACGAGGATCGAGCTCGCGATGACGATGCCGGCGCTTGCCTCGTTGTGGATGACGAGCCAGGCGCCGAGCGCCAGCACACCCGATTGCAGCGCCATGCGGAACACCTTGGAGCCGGCGCCGAAGCCGCTTCCGGCATCCGAGACGGCCTGGTGCGCGTCCATGTACGCGCGGTTGGCCAGGGCCCAGCGGGCGGCAAGACGCTCCTGCATGCCCATGGCGGCCAGCACCTCGGCGTTGCGGCAACCGGATACGGCGAGTGCGTTGCGCCGCATGCCGTGGCCGGTGGCCTCCCGCGTCGGGCCCTTGCTCGCGCGATCGGTCAGGACCGTGATCGCGGCCAGGATCGCCATGCCGACCAGCGCCGCGACGCCGATCATGGGATGGAACAGGAAGCAGATCAGCAGGTAGACCGGCATCCAGGGCAGGTCGAAGAAGGCGGAGGGGCCGGAACCGGACAGGAAGGCGCGGATCTGGTCGAGGTCGCGCAGCGGCAGGAGGCCGTCGCCCTGGTTCGCCCCTTTGAGCGGGGCACGCACGACGAGATCGAACACGCGCCCGCTCAGGGCCTCGTCGAGCGCGGCGCCGATGCGGGCCAGGATGCGTCCGCGGAGGGTCTCGAGCACGCCCTGGAAGGCGTAGAGCGCGAGCGCGAGCGCGGCCAACCCGATCAGGGTGGGCACGGAACGGCTCGGGATCACCCGGTCGTAGACTTCGAGCATGAAGAACGAGCCGGTGAGATAGAGGATGTTCACCAGCCCACTCATCACGGCGACGCCGACGAAGGCCGTCTTGCACCGTGCCAGTGCGGCGGCGATCTCGTTTCTGTCTCGCCTATGAGTCACCGCCACATTCTCCAATTTTTGCTGGCGCTATAATCAATCGTGGTACGTGTGGAATAATAAAATCTGCAAATTGCTTCCAGGATTGTATTCGATAACCCTTTAGTTGATATATTTATATTCCCATTTAATGATCAAAATTTCATTTAATGTCTGAAGAGTATCGAATTTATTTTAGGTAATAGGAATTATAGATTACATTTACATTATAGATCGATATCGAAATAAGCATATTAATTTTCGTCTCCTCGCTTGAGAGCGAAGAGACGCGCGTATCTATGGTGTAATTATCGAACAGGTAGTTCTAGTTCAAATAGTTTCCTGAGTCGTTATTATTGTAGTCAGTTGGAAATATAATCCTTCCTCCAGAGTCTTCCAAAAATATTCCCACATCGGTGCCACCCGGCGAGTAGGCCGGCGAGTAGGTATGAGATGGATGCCAATAACCAGAGTAGGCCATGCCGCCTCCGTGATGAGCGGACATGAAGTCGATATCGTAATAGTTTAGTGGTGAATATTGAGTGCTGTAATAGTAGTGTACATTAAACGTATTGTTCAGGTTAGTCGTATTTGAGAATCCGTTCATAAAAACTTGGCTATTGAAATCAAGTGTGTCGATTTTATTATCGGTTCCATCTACGGTGACGTGCGCATTTTGCCCTGCGGAAACAGTGTTTCCGCTACCAATAATTTTGACTTTATTATTTATTCCAAGATTTATTATAGCATTGTTTGATGTAATTGTCAGATCCTGTAAGTTGTCGGCAGTGCCAATTCGGAAACCACTATTGTTTAATGTCAGGCTTTGGTTGCTGCTTACCATCCCTACGTAGCCCCCAGCATTATCCTGGCCGTTGACGACAGCGTGTGTCCCTTCTCCTCCCAGATTGATGGAGGTGCTTCCCCA
>NZ_SRHQ01000069.1:0-2330 GCF_004683995.1 Methylorubrum sp. Q1
CGGTTCCGGCTCACGCACCGGGTCTCGCCGGGGCTCGTCGGCGCGGCTGCGCTCGGCGGCCGGACGGCGTCCTCCGCGGGAGCGGCTCTCGCTGCGGGGACTTTCGCTCGACGGGGCGGCACTCCTCTCGGTGCTGCGCCCGCCGCGCTTGGTTTCCTCGCTCCCCTTGGCCCGGCGGCTGCCGCGGCGGCGGCGGGGCTCGTCGCCCTCGACCTCGTCGGAGACGCTGGCAAGATCGCCGTCGAGCCAGGCGATCGGCTGACCGATCAGGCTCTCGATCGCCGAGAGCGAGCGCTCGTCGCTTCGGCTCGCGAGGGTGAAGGCTTGGCCCGAGCGCCCGGCGCGGCCGGTGCGTCCGATCCGGTGGACGTAGTCCTCCGGGTGGTGCGGCACATCGAAGTTGAAGACGTGGCTGACGGCGGGGATATCGAGGCCGCGCGCGGCGACGTCCGAGGCCACCAGCAGCGGAACCTCGCCGCTGCGGAAACCGTCGAGGGCGGCCGTGCGGGCGCGCTGGTCCATGTCGCCGTGGAGCGCCGCCGCGTTGAAGCCGTGGCTGGTCAGCGAGCGCTGAAGCTGGGCGACGTCGCGCTTGCGGTTGCAGAAGATGATGCCGTTCTGCAACTCGCTCGCCGAGCGGATGAGGTGGCGCAGCACCTTGCGCTTCTCATGGCCCTCCGCGCCCACCGCCACGAGGCGCTGCTCGATGGTCGTGGCGGTGGAGGCGGGACGCGCCACCTCGATCCGCTGCGGGTTGTGCAGGAACATGTCGGCCAGCCGCTCGATCTCCGGCGGCATGGTCGCGGAGAAGAACAGCGTCTGGCGCGTGAAGGGCACCATCTTCACGATACGCTCGATGTCGGGAATGAACCCCATGTCGAGCATCCGGTCGGCCTCGTCGATGACGAGAAGCTCGACGCCGGTCAGCAGCAGCTTGCCGCGCTCGAAATGGTCGAGCAGGCGCCCCGGCGTCGCGATCAGCACGTCGGTGCCGCGGGTGAGCTTGGCATCCTGGTCGGCGAAGGAGACGCCGCCGATGATGAGCGCCACGTTGAGCTTGTGGTTGGTGCCGTAGCGCTCGAAATTCTCCTCGACCTGCGCCGCGAGTTCGCGGGTCGGCTCCAGGATCAGCGTGCGTGGCATGCGGGCCCGGGCGCGGCCGGTCTCCAGCATGGTCAGCATCGGCAGGGTGAAGGCGGCGGTCTTGCCGGTGCCGGTCTGGGCGATGCCGAGCACGTCGCGCCGGGCGAGCACATGCGGGATCGCCTGGGCCTGGATCGGCGTCGGCTCGGTGTAGCCGGCCGTGGTGACGGCTTGGAGTACCTTGTCGCTCAGTCCAAGATCGGCGAAAGACATCGGGTAGGGAAAACCATTGTGCGCGTGAAGTGGGCCGATCAGGGGCTCGAAAGCTCGCGCCGGCGGCGGATCGCGAGAGCCGTGCGCGGTACGCCATCACGCGTCCGAACGCGCGCGACACTTAGACCCCTGTGCCTGCTTGTCAATCGACCGAGACGGCGCAGTCTCCTCCCGCGCGGGCGGGGTACGGTTGCGTCGCCGGCATCCCAAGACCATCCCGCCAAGACCATCCCGAGCCTGTGCTCGCCTAAGGCCGACATGTTCGGCCTTACCTTGGCGGTCGTCTCGAGCCATGCCGCGAAGGTCCGTGAAAGTCCGTGACAGTCAGTCGCGCGCGCCTGTGCCGAGGGCGTTGCGGAGCGTGCAGGGGTCGAGCCGCAGCGACTGCGCCCTGACGCCGATCGAGCCCGTCACCTCCGGGTCGCTCCCCCGGTGGGCCGGTTTGCCGACCGGTTGGGCGATGTGGTGGGCGAGGGCCGTGGCGCCGAGGCCGACGATCAGGGCGGTCTTGATCGACCATGCGAGGGGGCCGCGCGGTCTCGGCGAGCCGGAATCGAAGGACATGGGCAGCGCAATCCATCGGGCCGGCCGGATCCGGGATCGGGCGCCGGCGCGGGGAATGATCGCCCGAATGTGGTTAATGCGGCCTTGTGCGGCGGAAGAAACCAGCCGTTAACCGTACTGTCGTCAGGCTTTGCTGAATGGTTTGACTGTTGCCGGTTTTCGACAAGACGAGGCAACGACGTGCGCAAAGACACGTCGGGCCTGATCAAGTGCTCACGGCTGGGTAAGCTTCACCTTTCGTTGACGGATTTGGGTGCATTCATCGCTTCATCGCTGGAGGGCGACGGATACCGGGGAGATCCCCGGGCCACTTCACACCAACACCGGCTCCCGCCAAATCAGGACACGACACGATGAAAATCCTGCTTCTTGCTTCGAGCGCGCTCGTTGCCGCCACTGTGGTCGCCTCG